>JAEVHO010000130.1 GCA_016802835.1 Micromonospora sp. ATA32
ACGCCGACTGGCGCCGACTGCTCGCCGGCTGACCCGCCTCGGGAGCGGCAGCGTGCGCCGCGCGCCGCCGCCCAGTCCCCGCCCTGACCCACCAGCGGGCACCGGCGTGGCGGAGGATGATCACAGGAGTCACCGACGGAGAGGACCACCGTGCCCGCCAGCGAACCGACCATCCTCGCCACCAGCATGGGGTTCTTCAGCCGCAACCGGGGCCCGTACGACCTGCGGACAGGGCCGATCTTCGAGCACGCCGCCGAGCTGGCCGAGGCCGGCCCGGAGCCGAAGATCTGCTACCTGGGCCAGGCGGTGGGCGACCAGCCGACCTCGCTGACCGCCATCTATGGCGCGTTCTCCGGGACCCGGTTCCGGATGTCGCACCTGAGCTTGTTCCCGATGCCGAACGTCGAGGACATCCGCGCGCACCTGCTCGCCCAGGACGTGATCTGGGTCGGCGGCGGGAGCGTGGCCAACCTGGTCGCCGTCTGGCGGGTGCACGGTATCGGCGAGATCCTGCACGAGTGCTGGCAGGCCGGCGTGGTGCTGGGCGGGGTCTCCGCCGGCTCGATCTGCTGGCACGTCGGGGGCGCCACCGACAGCTTCGGCCCCACGCTCCGCGGCTTCACCGGCGGGCTGGGCTGGCTGCCGTACGGCAACGGCGTGCACTACGACAGCGAGGGCGAGCGGCGGCCGCTGATGCACCGGCTGGTCGGCGACGGGACGCTGCCGGTGAGCCACTGCACCGACGACGGGGTCGGGCTCGTCTACCGGGGCACCCGGTTGGTCGAGGCGGTCGCGGACCGCGAGGGCGTCTCGGCGTACGAGGTCAGCCGGGCCGAGGACGGCGAGGTGCGGGAGACCACGATCGTGCCGCGACTGCTGAGCTGACCGGAGGCGCCGGGTGACGGCCGCGTAGACTGGCCGCCCGTGAGCCTCAGCATCGGGATCGTCGGCCTGCCCAACGTCGGCAAGAGCACTCTGTTCAACGCGCTGACCAAGAACGACGTGCTCGCGGCGAACTATCCGTTCGCCACGATCGAGCCCAACGTCGGCGTTGTCGGGCTGCCGGACGAGCGGCTGGGCAAGCTGGCCGAGATCTTCACCTCGCAGAAGGTGCTTCCGGCGCCGGTGTCGTTCGTCGACATCGCCGGCCTGGTCCGGGGGGCCTCCAAGGGGCAGGGCCGGGGCAACGCGTTCCTGGCGAACATCCGAGACGCCTCGGCGATCTGCCAGGTGGTGCGGGCCTTCTCCGACCCGAACGTGGTGCACGTCGACGGCAAGGTCTCCCCGGCCGACGACATCGAGACGATCAACACCGAGCTGATCCTGGCCGACCTGCAGACGCTGGACAAGGCGCTGCCCCGGCTGGAGAAGGAGGCCAAGCTCCGCAAGGACCGGGCCGCCGCGGTGGAGGCCGCCAAGAAGGCGGTCGACCTGCTCGACACCGGCGTCACCCTGTACAGCGGCGCGGCCAGGGCCGGCATCGAGCTGGAGCACCTGCGCGAGCTGCACTTGCTCACCACCAAGCCCTTCCTGTACGTCTTCAACGTCGACGAGGCCGAGCTGAACAACGCCGAGTTCCTCGACGAGCTGCGGGCCTCGTGGCACCCGCCGAGGCGGTCTTCATGGACGCCAAGATCGAGTCCGAGCTGGTGGACCTGCCCGAGGAGGAGGCCCGCGAGCTGCTGGAGTCGATCGGGCAGAGCGAGCCGGGCCTGAACCAGTTGGTCCGGGTCGGCTTCCGCACGCTCGGGCTCCAGACGTACCTCACCGCGGGGCCCAAGGAGGCGCGGGCCTGGACCGTCCCGGTCGGCGCGACCGCGCCGGAGGCCGCGGGGGTCATCCACTCCGACTTCCAGCGCGGCTTCATCAAGGCCGAGGTGGTCTCCTACGACGACCTGGTCGCGGCCGGATCGATGGCCGCCGCCAAGGCGGCCGGCAAGGTCCGGATCGAGGGCAAGGAGTACGTCATGCACGACGGCGACGTGGTGGAGTTCCGCTTCAACGTCTGAAAGCCGGGCGTTCCTGCAGGTCAGGGTGTGGCCGGTGCGGGCGTACCCGGCCGGTGGGCGGGTTGGAACAGCTCGATGAGGTTGCCGGCGGGGTCGGTGAGCAGGATTTGGCGTCCGCCGGGGCCGGCAACCAGGTCGCTGCGGAACGACAGTCCCCTGCTGTGCAGTCGGTCGATCTCGGCATCCAGGTCGTCGACGATCAGATGGATGCGGTTGCGTCCGGCGGTGGTCGCGTCGTCGGGGGTGGCGCGGGCGCCCGAGCTGGCTGGCCCGGACAGCAGCAGCCGCAGCGGGCCGCGCACCACGTCGGCGAAGGCGGGCGCCGCGCTGGTATTCAGGGTGAAGCCGAGATGGGTGGTGTAGAAGTCGACGGCCGTCTGGACGTCATCAACGAGGTAGCGGACACTGGCGTACTGGTCGGGTGCCGTCACGGCTGAATCTCCTTCAAGGGCGGGCGGCGGCGAGGACGGGCAGCAAATGCCTGATGCGGGTGTCGATGTCGGCCGCGGTGTGCTGGAAGGCGGGGTAGCTGGCCTGGTCGGTGTCGCCTGCCGCGGTGGGGTCGGGGATGCTCCAGTGCACCCGCCGTGGATGGTCCGGAAAGTCAGGACAGGCCTCGCGGGCCTTGTCGCACAGGCTGATCATGTAGTCGAACCGGCGGCCGGTCACCGTGTCCAAGTGTCGGGGGCGCTGGCCGGTGATGTCGATGCCGCACTCGTCGCGCAGCACGCGTACGGCGTTGGGGTGAAGGCGGGCCTTGGGTCGGCTGCCGGCGCTGGCCACCTCGACCTGGCCGCCGGTCCGGTGGTGTAGCAGGGCCTCGGCGATCGGTGAGCGAGCGCTGTTGCCGGTGCACACGAACAGCACGCCGACGCGGGGCGAGCGCCGCAGGTCGACCAGGGGTATGCGCGGTGCAGGCTCCCGGTGCAGCGCCGGGTGCAGCGCGGCGCCGGTATCGGCCACCGCATCTGCGCAGCGATCCAGATCCAGGTGGTAATAGCTGTCGCGGCCGTCGAAGCTGCTGCGCGTGGCGGTGACCAGCCCGCCGTCGCGCAGCAGCCGCAGATGGTAGGAGACCAGGTTCTGCGGCTCCCCCATCAGCGTCACCAACTCCCGGACCCGGTAGTCGCTGTCCGCGAGTTCGGTCAGCAGCCGCCACCGCAGCGGATTGGCGGCCAAGCGCACAAACGCCGGGGCGGCTTGATTCGACGACGCCATGACAGCAAGATACATCAAACAGAGTTGATGGAGTAACCGCGTGTTGAGGAGGTGGGCGGTGGCGTCGACGCGGGCCTTCTTGTCGATGGACAACCGCGTCGGCGGTGAACCGCCGCGCCAAGTGGCCCGTGGCGGCTTGCATGGCCTGGTCCGATCCCGGTACGTCACGGGGCTGCGGCTGCGACCCCAACTTCGGCGGCGGGCGCCCGTCGAGCTGCCCGCACTCGTAGCGCAGCTCGAAGATGTGCTCGATGTTCGCCGGTTCACTGTCGGCGTAGCCTCGGCCCTTGTCGTAGCCGCGCTCGTACTCGCCGAGCAGGTCCCGATGGGTGAACTGGCGCCGCCGCACCCGGGACCGCACCGCCGGCCGATCGTTCGTCCGAACGTTGGGCTGATCGTCAGTTGGACTGGGGGCGGGTCAGCTCGACCTCGTCGCTCGGCAGGACGTCCACGTTGCCCTTCGGATCGCGGACCTCAAGAACCGGTACGCCCTCGTCGAGTTGCATCGCGCGGCGCTCACCGCCGGTCGGCATCCGCGCAACCACGGATTCGCCCGGGGCGAGTTCTACCTTCCTGCGCTGCGGAGTCTCCCTGACGCGGGTGCCATGCCCCCGAACCGTGCTGACAAGCCCTTCGGACCGCAACAGCGAGACCGCCATGCGGACGGCCTCGCGGCCGATTCCGTACTCCTGGGTCAGCCGCGCCTCGCTGGCCAGCGTGGTTCCGGGTGGCAGGTCACCGGACTCAATCCGCTCGCGAAGCAGGTCGGCGAGCTGCACGTACACAGGTGTGTGCGAGCGCGGATCGATCGTCATGGCGCATAAGCCTTGTTCCCCCATGGCCAAGGGTGGTTGTGCCCCCGAGCCCCCGTACGTATAGTCGCAGTCACGGTCGGTGTTGGGGTGAGAACCGTAAGGTCCGCCTGGTGCCGCTGAACAGCCCTGCTGCCGTACTGCTGATTGGAGCTGCGGTGGTGGGGCGTGGCCCGCCCGCGCGCGGGCGGGCGGGTGTGGCCACCCCTTCCAACCCGTTGGCGCAGAGAGGTGAAGCAATCGTGCGTGCCTTCTTCCGGCGGTTCAGCCGTAACCGGGTACCAGTTCGGACGCGCGGGCCCGGGTTCAACTACCGCTCCTCGGCGTACCTGCCGCTGCTGCCGTGGCAGGTGCGGGAGCGACGGTTCCGGTCGACCCGGTTGGGCCGGCGCGGGCTCGATCCGGCCGAGGTGCAGGCGTTCCTCGACCGGGTGGCCGGTGACCTTTCCGCCGTCCACCAAGCGCTCGGTGAGAGCCGGAAGGAGACGGCGCGGATCAAGGACGCGCTGCGCCGCTGGCAGTCGGAGCAGGCGCAGCGGGCCAACACGGGGGAGCACCACTGATGGCCGCCCGCGACCGCTACGTCATCCACCTGCCGGTGGCCGCCGCCGATCTGGTCGCAGCGGTACGGCTCGCCCGGGTGGTGGCCCGGTGGGCGAGCCTGCTCTCCTGCGCCGACCCGGGCGAGACCACCGTGTCGGCCGAGGACGACCAGGGCGTACGCCATCGGGCCTTCTGCGATCTGCGGATGCCGGGCGGCCGGCGCTGCCTGCTCCGGGCCGACCACGACGGACCCTGCGCCCGCCGGCTGACCCGACCATGACCGGAGCCGCCATGGTCGTGCAGCGGGGGAGGGTGCCCGCTGTGGACCGACACCCTCCCGGCGCGCTCAGTACGTCAGGCCGTAGCCCTGTGGGAAGAGCGGCACCTGCCCGTCGCCGGCGTTGATCGGTTGCTGGCTGACCGAGTTCATCCAGGTCATCGGCAGCTTGCCGGTGGGCGCGGCGGCGCCGAAGAGCACGTCCGCCACGCCGGCGCCCTCGGTGCCGGGCAGCCACGCGGCGAGCAGCGCGTTCCACCGGGGTAGCTCGGCGGCGATGTCCATCGGTCGACCCGACACCAGCACCACGATGACCGGCACGCCAGCGTTGCGCAGCGTCGAGATGGTCCGCAGGTCCTCCCGGTCCAGGCTCATGCTGCCGGTCCGGTCCCCCTGCCCCTCCGCGTACGGTGTCTCGCCGACGACCGCGATGGCGGCCCGGTAGCTGCCGTCGATGCCGGTGCCCCGGGAGTTGTAGGTGACCGTCGTGCCCGGACCGACGGCGCCCCGGACGCCCTGCAGGATGCTGGTTCCCGGGGTGATGTTGCCCGACGAGCCCTGCCAGGAGATCGTCCAGCCGCCGCTCTGGTTGCCGATGTTGTCGGCGTTTCTGCCGGCCACGAAGATCTTGTTGTTGTCCCGGGCCAGCGGCAGCACGTTGGCGGCGTTCTTCAGCAGCACCTGCGACTCGCCGACGGCCTGCCGGGCCAGCGCCCGGTGGGTGGTGCTGCCGACGGTCGGGGTCCAGCTCCGGTCGGTTAACGGCCGCTCGAAGAGGCCCAGCTCGAACTTCTTGGTCAGGATGCGCCGGTTGGCGTCGTCGATCCGGCTCAGCGGCACGTGCCCGTTCTGCACCTCGGCCCGCAGGATGCTGATGAAGGTCTTCCACGCGGTGGGGACCATCACCATGTCGATGCCGGCGTTGATGGCCGCGGTCACCTCGGCGGCGGTGAAGCCGGAGACGCCGTCGATCTGGTCGATGCCGTTCCAGTCGGAGACGACGAAGCCGGTGAACCCGAGCTCGCCCTTGAGCACCGTGCTGATCAGGTACTGGTGCCCGTGCATCTTGACGCCGTTCCAGCTGCTGTAGGAGATCATCACCGAGCCGACCCCGCGCTGCACCGCCGCCCGGAACGGTGGCAGGTGGATGGCCCGCAGCTCCGCCTCGGTCAGCTCAGTGTTGCCCTGGTCGTCGCCGCCGGTGGTGCCCCCGTCGCCGAGGTAGTGCTTGGCGGTGGCCAGCACCGAGGTGGGGCCGCCGAGGCTCGGTCCCTGGAGTCCGGTGATCAGGGTGGTCATGTCGGAGGGGATGTCCGGCGTCTCGCCGAAAGACTCGTAGGTGCGCCCCCAACGGTCGTTGCGGGCCACGCAGAGGCAGGGGGCGAAGTCCCAGTCGATTCCGGTGCCGGAGACCTCCTCGGCCACCGCCTGGCCGATCTGCTGGACCAGGGCCGGGTTCCGGGTCGCGCCGAGCCCGATGTTGTGCGGGAAGATGGTCGCGCCCACCACGTTGTTGTGCCCGTGCACAGCGTCGACGCCGTAGATCATCGGGACGGCGAGCGGCGTGGCAAGGGCGGCCCGCTGGAAGCCGTCGTACATGTCCGCCCAACTGGTGGCGGTGTTGGGCGAGGGAGCCGAGCCGCCGCCGGACAGGATGGACCCGAGTCGGTAGGTGGTCAGGTCGGCGCTGGTCACCGAGCCGCGCTCGGCCTGAGTCATCTGGCCGATCTTTTCGTCCAGCGTCATCCGGGACAGCAGGTCGGTGACCCGGGTGGCAACGGGCAGCGTGGGGTCCTGGTAGGGATAGGTCGCGGCGGTCGCCGGCGAGGGTACGGCCAGGCCGCTGAGCGTGACGAGGAGCAGGGCGAGGGAGAACGGTCCGGCGGTCCGGCGGCGGAGGGTACGGGGCACGGGTCACTCCTCTCCGAGGAATGGTGAGGCCATCAACGGCACCCTATGCCTTTCATGTATCGAAGGACATCGTTCAAGAGTGGCTCGGTAAACAAACCTGCCGATGTCGTCGGTCCGGGGTGCTGCGGTCCCCGGGGCGCGTCGGCTGCACCGGGAGGAGTTGTATCCCGATGAGCGCGATACCTGGGAGGTATCAATATGACTCTCAGGTATCGCGCTCAACCGCACATCGTCCTGGCGCTGCCGGCAGCGGTCGCGCGGGCTGCGGTCGCGGCTGTCGCGGCTGTCGCGGGTCAGGCCGGGAGGTTGTGGCGGATGATCTCCCGGACCACCCGTGATCTGCTCGGTGATCCGGTCGTCGACGGCCAGGATGATGTCGCGGAGCGCCTGCACCTCGGCCCGGAGCGGATGGTCGAGCGCGGCCATGAAGCGGTCGACGTCCGCCGGCCGGTGCGCGCGGAGATTCGCGCGTTGGCCATGCGCCTCACGGTAGGCAGCACGCGCCAGCCAGCCAGGGTCAGGAACCGGTGACCGCGCGGTACGCGTCCTCTATCCGGGCGGCCAGCAGGACCTCGCCCTCGGTCAGCGGCTCGCCGTCGCCGTGTCCGACCCGGATCTGGGTCTGGTCGGCCCGCCGGCTGATCTCGGGGCGCAGGCGCAGCGCGTCCGCGACCACCTTCACCCGCTCGGTGAGGGCCGCGTGCTGCGTGTCGTCGATGACGAGGGTGCGGCGGATCTGCTCGCCCTCGCGGGTCCATCCGGTCAGCAGAGTCAGCGCGTCACTGAGATAGTCGTGCTTGGCCCGGCCGTTGAACAGCACGCGCATCATGGCACCTCCCAGGCGTCGTTGCCGGCTTGTGGCCAAATCGTCGCCGTCCCGTGTCCTCGTAGAGGATCCCTAGTCTGTCGTCACCCAGGGGGTGTGTCCACGCCCACACTTCCCACTTCTGTTGGCCTAGCGGACGGGCACGGTACCCAAACCGCCGATTGATCTGGCACGCTGGACGCCCGTGCGGACCGAACGGTTTAGCGGGAACGGGCAGGCCGAACGACGGGACCTGAAGGTCGTCGTCGGGGCGGCGATCATCACGGACGGACGGGTGCTGGCCTGCGCGCGTTCCGCCCCGCCGGAGGTGGCCGGCAGGTGGGAGTTCCCCGGCGGCAAGGTCGAGCCGGGGGAGGGCGAGACCACCGCGCTGGTCCGCGAGTGCGCCGAGGAGCTGGCCGTACGCGTGGCGGTCGGCGACCGGGTCGGCCCGGACGTGCCGATGGCCCACGGCCGCTCGGTCCTCAAGGTGTACCTGGCCCGGCTGCTGCACGGGGACGAACCGCAACCGTTGGAGCACTCGGAGCTGCGCTGGCTCTCCGCCGCGGAGCTGGACACCGTGACCTGGCTGCCCGCCGACGCCCCGGTCGTGGCCGCCCTCCGCCCGCTGCTCGCCAGACTCTGACCACCGCAGGAGGCGGAAAGGGGACGGGGGCCCTCGGCGTTCGCCGCGGCCCCCGTCATCGTTCTCGTTCTCAGTGCTGCTGCTCGTCCTGGGTGGGGTGAGCGAAGTTGAGGTGCTCGGGCGGCAGCGGGAACGTCACGTCGTCGCCGAACGGCGACGGTGCCGCCGCCCGGTCGAAGGTGAGCTCCGTCAGCGGCAACCTGCCGCGGTCGTCGACCGCGGGAGCGGTCGGATGGGGCACCTCGCGGTGCCAGTTGACGCCGCTCTGCGTCTGCACCTCGGCCCGCGGGTCGTGCGAGCCGCCGGCGTGCGAGTGCACCCCGCCGTGCCCCGCGCTGGCGTGCACCGGACCGCTGGAGCGCCCGCTGGTCACGCTGGTCTGAGGCACCTGGCCCCTCCGGAAGATCTTGCTACCAAGCCACACAAGGGGATCGTACCTGCGGTCGACGACCCGCTCCTTCATGGGGATGATCCCGTTGTCAGTGATCTTGATGTGCTCGGGGCAGACCTCGGTGCAGCACTTGGTGATGTTGCAGAGGCCGAGGCCCTGCTCCGCCTGTGCGTACTCCTTGCGGTCCGTCTTGGTGTCGAGCGGGTGCATGTCCAGCTCGGCAGCCCGGATGAAGTAGCGCGGACCGGCGAAGGCGTGCTTGTTCTCCTCGTGGTCCCGGATCACGTGGCAGGTGTTCTGGCACAGGAAGCACTCGATGCACTTGCGGAACTCCTGCGAGCGCTCGACGTCGACCTGCTGCATCCGGTAGTCGCCGGGGGCGACGTCCTCCGGCGGCGCGAAGGCCGGCGTCTCCCGGGCCTTCTCGTAGTTGAAGGAGACGTCGGTGACCAGGTCCCGGATGATCGGGAAGGTCCGCAGCGGGGTGACCGTGACGGTGTCGGTCTCCCCGAAGGTCGACATCCGGGTCATGCAGCCCAGCCGGGGCATGCCGTTGATCTCCATCGAGCAGGAGCCGCACTTGCCCGCCTTGCAGTTCCACCGGCAGGCGAGGTCGGGAGCGTCGGTGGCCTGGAGCCGGTGGATGACGTCGAGGACCACCTCGCCCTCGTTGACCTCGACGGTGTAGTCCTGCAGGTCGCCGCCGCTCTCGTCGCCCCGCCAGATCCGGAATTGGCGCTTGGTGCCCATTACTTGCCCGCCTCCTCAGCGTGAGCGACGAGGGCGTCGAAGTCGGCCAGCTCCTCGTCGGTCAGGTACTTGGACAGCTCCGTACGGTCGAAGAGGCTGATCAGCTCGCCCCGCATCGTCGGCAGCGGCTTGTGCGTCAGGCGTACGGCGTCGCCGTCCAGCGAGCAGACCAGGTTCACCTGCCGCCACTTCGGGTCCATCGCCGGGTAGTCCTCCCGGGTGTGCCCGCCGCGCGACTCCTGCCGCTCCAGCGCCGCCTTCGCGGTGCACTCCGAGACCACCAGCATGTTGCGCAGGTCCAGGGCCAGGTGCCAGCCCGGGTTGTAGCGCCGGCCGCCGGCCGCGCTCACCTTCGCCACCCGCTCGCGCAGCTCGGTCAGCCGGACCAGCGCGTCGGCCAGCTCGCCCTCCCGCCGGATGATGCCGACCAGGTCGCCCATCACCGCCTGGAGGTCCTGCTGCAGGGTGTACGGGTTCTCGCCGGTGTCCCGCTGCAGCGGGGCCAGCGCCGTCTCCACGGCCGCCTCCACCGCGCCGACGGCGATCGTCGGGCGCGAGGTGAGCTGGTCGGCGTACGAGGCGGCGTGGCCGCCCGCCCGCTTGCCGAAGACCAGCAGGTCGGACAGGGAGTTGCCGCCGAGCCGGTTGGAGCCGTGCATCCCGCCGGAGACCTCACCGGCGGCGAAGAGCCCACGGACGTGCCCATAAGCGGCGCCGCTGTCCGGGTCGACCTCGACGCCACCCATCACGTAGTGGCAGGTCGGCCCGACCTCCATCGGCTCCTTGGTGATGTCGACGTCCGCCAGCTCCTTGAACTGGTGGTACATCGACGGCAGGCGACGACGGATCTCCTCCGCGGAACGGCGGCTGGCGATGTCCAGGTAGACGCCGCCGGCGGGCGTACCCCGGCCGGCCTTGACCTCGCTGTTGATCGCCCGGGCGACCTCGTCGCGGGGCAGCAGCTCCGGCGGACGCCGGTTGTTGTCCGGGTCGGTGTACCAGCGGTCCGCCTCCTCCTCGGTCTCCGCGTACTGCTTGCGGAAGACGTCGGGAACGTAGTCGAACATGAACCGCTTGCCGTCGGAGTTCTTCAGCACGCCGCCGTCGCCGCGGACCGATTCGGTGACCAGGATGCCCTTCACCGAGGGCGGCCAGACCATGCCGGTCGGGTGGAACTGGAGGAACTCCATGTTGATCAGCGTGGCGCCGGCGCGCAGGGCCAGCGCGTGGCCGTCCCCGGTGTATTCCCAGGAGTTCGAGGTGACCTTGTAGGACCGGCCGACGCCGCCGGTGGCGAGCACCACGGCCGGCGCCTCGAGCAGGATGAACTCGCCGGACTCCCGGTAGTAGCCGAACGCGCCGGCGACCCGGTCCCCGTCGAGCAGCAACTCGGTGATCGTGGTCTCCGCGAAGACCTTGATCCGGGCCTCGTAGTCGCCGTGGTCCCGCTTGTCCTCCTGCTGCAGGGAGACGATCTTCTGCTGGAGGGTGCGGATCAGCTCCAGGCCGGTCCGGTCGCCGACGTGCGCCAGCCGCGGGTACTCGTGCCCGCCGAAGTTGCGCTGGGAGATCTTCCCGTCCTTCGTCCGGTCGAAGAGCGCGCCGTACGTCTCCAGCTCCCAGATCCGGTGCGGCGACTCCTTCGCGTGCAGCTCCGCCATCCGGAAGTTGTTGAGGAACTTGCCGCCGCGCATGGTGTCGCGGAAGTGCACCTGCCAGTTGTCCCGGCTGTTCACGTTCCCCATGGCGGCGGCCGCGCCGCCCTCGGCCATCACGGTGTGCGCCTTGCCGAAGAGTGACTTCGAGATGATCGCGGTCTTCTTGCCGGCGAGGCGGGCCTCGATCGCCGCGCGCAGGCCGGCGCCGCCGGCCCCGATCACGACGACGTCGTAGTGGTGTCGTTCGATGCGAGTGGTCGTAGTCATGTCCAGGGGCCCTTTTAGTTGATGAACCGCAGGTCGTTGAACCAGCCGGCCGCGAGCGCCATCACGTAGAAGTCGGTGAACGCCAGGGTGCCGAGGGTGATCCAGGCGAGCTGCATGTGCCGGACGTTGAGCGCGGACACCAGGGTCCAGGCCTTGTAGCGCACCGGGTTCTTGGAGAAGTGCTTGAGCCGGCCGCCGATGATGTGCCGGCAGGAGTGGCAGGAGATGGTGTACGCCCACAGCATCACCACGTTGACCAGCAGGACGATGTTGCCCAGGCCGAAGCCGAAGCCCTCGGGGGAGTGGAAGGCCAGGATCGCGTCCCAGGTGTTGATCAGCGAGATGATCGCCGCGGCGTAGAAGGCGTACCGGTGCAGGTTCTGGCCGAGCAGCGGAAAGCGGGTCTCCCCGGAGTAGCTCTGGTGCCCGTCCGGGACCGCGCAGGCCGGCGGCGAGAGCCAGAACGACCGGTAGTAGGCCTTGCGGTAGTAGTAGCAGGTCAGCCGGAACAGCAGCAGGAACGGCAGGGTCAGCGCGGCGTCCGGGATGATCCACCAGCCGGGCAGGATCCGGCCGAAGTGCGAGGCCTCCGGCAGGCACCGCTCGGTGACACAGGGGGAGTAGAACGGGGTCAGGTAGTGGTGGGCGTCGACCCAGTACCACTTGTGCATGAAGACCCGGACCGTCGCGTACGCGACCCACGCGCTGAGCCCGATGACGGTGATCAGCGGGGCGAACCACCAGCGGTCGGTACGCAACGTCTTCGCCGCGATGGCGGCGCGGGCTCGCGCCCCCCGCGTCTTGAGGGTCGGCGTCGTGGCCGACTGTGAAGTCATTTTCGCGTTGTCTCCCTGACGGGGCCCTCGCGGGCGGATCTGTTCCGGTCGGCATCCGGCCGGGGAACCCGCGACCGCTGCCACGTTCCTGCGCACACCACGACCGCGCCCGGGCGTACCGGCGCAGCTAAGTCACACACGTTACGCCGACCGGTGCGGGCCGTTCGCGCAAGGGAGTGTCCCGTGTGTTCCGCCGGCTGGAAAGCCCCCGCCCTCCGATCGATGTCCGGATGTTAAGAACGTCACTGGATCCCGCCCCGGACTCCGGCGCCGCTCACCCGGATGCCCGGTCGGGCTCACCCCGATGCCCCGCCGGTGAAGTTCCAGGCCGCCAGTCGCAGCGGCGGCGCCGCCCACCAGACACCGTCCATCCGGTCCGGTTGCCGCACCGGCCCCCGGCCCAGACCGAGCACGGCGCCGGGGGCGAGCGCCCGTGGATAGGACTCGGTGAAGCGGAAGTCGCGGACCGCCCGGGTCGGCACGCCGTCCTCGACCAGCCACACCCCGTTGCGGGTCAGGCCGGTGACCACCAGGCTCTTCGGATCCAGCACCCGGGTGTACCAGAAATCGCTGACCAGCAGCCCCGCGCCGCACCCCCGGCGACCAGGGCGGCGGTGTCCGGGGTCGACCACCGGCCCGGCGACCGCGCC
>JAEVHO010000131.1 GCA_016802835.1 Micromonospora sp. ATA32
GTCTTCGTGGTGCTCGCCTCGCTGGACAACGTGGCGATCGGTTTGGTCCCGCCGCTGTACGGGCCGATCTCCGGCGCGCTGGGCGTCTCCGAGCGGCTGCTCGGCCTGGTGACCGCGGTGAGCTTCCTGGTCAGCGCCGTGGCGGCGGTCGGCTGGGCGTACGTCGGCGACCGGACCAACCGCAAGCCGCTGCTGATGGTCGGCACGCTGATCTGGGCGGCCGGCACCGGGGGCAGCGCGCTGGCCGACGGCTACCCGGCCTTCCTGGCCGCGCAACTGCTCGGCGCGATCGGTCTCGGCGCGGTCGGGTCGGTCGGGTTCTCGGTGGTCACCGACCTGATCTCGCCCCGGCGGCGCGGCCTGGTGATGAGCTTCTGGGGGTTGTCCCAGGGGGTCGGCACGCTAGCGGGGACGCTGACCGGCGGCATCCTCGGCGCGACCGACTGGCGGCGACCGTTCCTGGTGCTCACCGTCGTCGGTCTGGCCGCCACCGTGGCCTACCTGCTCACCTACGACATCCGGCGCGGGCAGAGCGAACCCGAGCTGGCGGACGCGCTCGCCCACGGCGCGGAGTACGACTACCGGATCACCCGGGCCGACCTGCCCCGGATCCTGGCCCGGCGGACCAACCGCTGGCTGATCATGCAGGGGCTGACCGCGCAGGCCGCGTTCGGGTCGCTGGTCTGGCTGCCGGTGCTCTTCGCCCAGCGGGCCGAGGCGCAGGGCTACTCGTCGGCCACGGCGGTGGTGGTCGGCAGCGTCTTCGCCACCCTGTTCCAGCTCGGCGGGGTGCTCTCCATCGTCGGTGGCCTGGTCGGCGACGCGGTGCAGCGGCGTACGCCCCGGGGCCGGGCCCTGGTCGCGGCGGTGGGCATCCTCGCGGCCGTGCCCTTCTACCTGGTCCTCTTCCTCGTGCCGGTCCGCATCGACGTGCCCGACGGCGCCGGCTCCGGCGCGGTGATCCGGGCGGTGCTGGCCAGCGTGGTCACCGAGCCGACGGTCGGGCTGAGCCTGGCCACCGCCGTGCTGGCGCTCGCCCTCACCTCGGCCAACTCGCCGAACTGGTTCGCGCTGATCGCCGACGTCAATCCGCCCGAGCACCGGGGCACCGTCTACAGCCTGGGCAACCTGGTCAACGGGGTCGGCCGGGCGGCCGGTAACGGGCTGGTCGGGATCGCCTTCCAGGGCCTGCGGGCGGCCTTCCCGCCGCCATTGAACTACGCGGTCGGGCTGGCCGCCTTCCAGCTCTTCTTCCTGCCCACCGGGGTCATGTACTGGCTCGCCTCCCGGACGTCCCGCGAGGACATCGAGAACGTGCACGACCTCCTGCACACCCGCGCCGACCACCTCTGACCTCCCATCAGGAGCGGAACCAGACCGTCACGTCGGTGGGGACCCGGCCGTCCTCGTCCAGCGGAGCGCTGGCGTGCAGCACCTCCGCGCCGCCCGGCACCGGCACCGACGCGTCGCCGAAGTTGGTCAGCACGGTCAGCCTGCCGTTGCGGAAGGTCAGCACCTCGTCGCCGGACTCCAGCCAGAACAGGGTGCCCCGGCCCAGCCCGTGCTCATGGCGCAGCCGCAACGCCGTGCGGTACAGCTCGTACGTCGAGCCGGGCACGCCGCGCTGCCGGTCCAGGGCGTACTCGGCCCACAGCGGCGGTTGCGGCAGCCAGCTGGCGTCGGTGGGACCGAACCCGTACGACGGGGCGTCGGCCTCCCACGGGATCGGCACCCGGCAGCCGTCCCGGCCGCGCAGGGTGTGGCCGCTGCGCTCCCAGGTCGGGTCCTGCCGGGCCTCGTCGGGCAGCGTGGTGTGCTCGGGCAGCCCCAGCTCCTCGCCCTGATAGAGGTAGGCCGAGCCGGGCAGGGCGAGCATCAGCAGGGTGGCCGCGCGGGCCCGGCGCAGCCCGAGCGCGGCGTCCGGCTGCTCGTCGCCGATGCCGATGCCGTTGGGCCGGACCGTGCCGATCGGCAGTCCGAGCCGGGAGGCGTGCCGGACCACGTCGTGGTTGGAGAGCACCCAGGTGGTGGGCGCGCCGACCGCGTCGGTGGCCTCCAGGGACCGGGTGATCACCGCGTACTGGGCCGGCGCGGTCCAGGCGGCGAGCAGGTACTCGAAGTTGAACGCCTGGTGCATCTCGTCCGGCCGGACGTACGCGGCCAGCCGCTCGACGGGCTCCACCCACGCCTCGGCGACCAGGACCCGCTCGCCGTCGTACGAGTCGAGCACCCGGCGCCACTCCCGGTAGATCTCGTGCACCCCGTCCTGGTCCCACATCGGCGGGCGCGGCTTGTCGATCTCCTTGCCGGACAGGATCTCCTGGGGCTCGTGCCAGTCCGCCAGGTCGGCCTGCTTGACCAGGCCGTGCGCCACGTCCACCCGGAATCCGTCCACGCCCCGGTCCAGCCAGAACCGCAGGATGTCCAGGAACTCGGCGCGGACCTCGGGGTGGTCCCAGTTCAGGTCGGGCTGGCCGGTGTCGAACAGGTGCAGGTACCACTGGCCGGGGTGGCCGTCGTCGGTGACCCGGGTCCACGCCGGGCCGCCGAAGACGCTCTGCCAGTCGTTCGGCGGTTCGGCGCCCTCCGGGCCCTTGCCGTCTCGGAAGACGTAGCGCTGCCGGGCCGGGCTGCCCGGCCCGGCGGCGAGCGCCTCGAGGAACCAGCGGTGCGCGGACGAGGTGTGGTTGGGCACCAGGTCGACGATGACCCGCAGGCCGCGCGAGCGGGCCTCGGCGATCAGCTTGTCGGCATCGGCGAGCCGGCCGAAGAGCGGGTCGACGTCCCGGTAGTCGGCCACGTCGTACCCGGCGTCGGCCTGCGGTGACGGGTAGAACGGCGACAGCCAGACCGCGTCGACGCCCAGCTCGGTGAGGTGTCCGAGGCGGGCGGTGATGCCGGGGAGGTCCCCGATCCCGTCGCCGTCTGAGTCGGCGAAGGAGCGCGGGTAGATCTGGTAGATGACGGCCTCGGTCCACCAACGGCGGCCGGGCCGCCGGACGGTTCCTGCTGCGTCGCGGTGGTGTTCAGAGCCTTCTCCCGTGTTCGAGCCGTGCAATCGGAGTGGATGTGCGTCGGAGTGGATGTGCCCAGGACGGCGGTCGATGATTCCGTTCAGTCTGCCCGGGGAGGTGCGGTCGATTCACGCACGACCAGCCGAGTGGGCAGGATCACCGTCGATCCCGGCCCGTCGCCCCCGGTCACGGCGCCCAGCGACCGGCCGCCGAGCGGGTCGAGCAGGATCCGGGCGGCGAGCAGGCCCTGCTCCGCGGCGGGCTGGGCGATGGTGCTCAGGCCGAGCACCCCGGCCAGGTCGTGGTCGTCGATGCCGATTACGCTCACGTCCTGCGGCACCCGGAGCCCGGCGTCGCGCAGGGCCGTCATCGCGCCCATCGCCATCTCGTCGCAGGCCGCGAAGATCGCCGTCGGTGCTCGCCGCGGGCGAGCAGATCGGCGGTGGCACTGTTGCCGCCGTCGATGGTGAACTGCGACTCCACGTCCAGGCCGGGGTCGGGGGAGATGCCGGCTGCCCGGAGCGCCTCCTGGTAGCCCCGGCGCCGGTCCAGGTGGGTGGTGAAGGCCAGTTCGTCGTCCGGGTCGCCGGAGATGTGGGCGATCCGGCGGTGGCCCAGGTCGATCAGGTGCTGGGTGGCGGCCCGCGCGGCGGCCACGTCGTCGATGCGTACGCAGGGCCAGCCGGGCACGACGGTGCCGGAGCTGATGGTGATCCCGGGCAGGTCGAGCGCGGTGAGCGCGGTCAGCTCGCTCGGCCGCAGCGGGGTGGCGACCAGCATGATCGCGTCCACCCGCTTGTGCAGGCTGGCGGTGCGCAGCACCCGCTGGCGAGTCTGCTCCCGGCCGCCGAGGTTGTGGAGCAGCAGGTCGTAGCCGGACTGGTGGAGGAACTCCTCGACCGCCTCGACGACGGTGCCGAAGAACCAGCGGGTGATCCGGGGGACGACCACGGCCACGGTGCCCGTCCGGCCCCCGGCTAGCCGGGACGCGCTCGGCGAGACCTCGTACTCCAGTTGCTCGGCGGCGGCGAGCACCCGGCGGCGGGTGGCCGCCGACACGGTCGGCAGCCCGCGCAGCGCCCGGGAGACGGTCGCCGTCGAGACCCCGGCCAGCCGGGCAACATCATCAATCTTCGTCACGTTTTCCCCGCTCCGCGCCCCCACCTCCGCCGCCGCCGGTGCGCCCGGCGGCGGCGGACGCAGGGGGTCAGCCCTTGACGCTGCCGGCGAGCAGGCCTCGCACGAAGTAGCGCTGCAGGGACAGGAACACGATCAGCGGTACGACGATGGAGACGAACGCGCCGGCCGTGAGCCGCTGCCACTCGTTGCCCCGGGTGCCGGCCATCTCGGCCAGCCGGACGGTGAGCGGAGCGGTCTCGTTGCCGCCCCCGGCGAAGATCAGCGCGACCAGCAGGTCGTTCCAGACCCAGAGGAACTGGAAAATGCCGAAGGCCGCCAGAGCCGGGGTGATCAGCGGCAGGACGATGGTGCGGAAGATCTTGGGGTGAGTGGCCCCGTCGACCCGGGCCGCCTCCATCAGGTCCTTGGGCAGCTGCGAGATGAAGTTGTGCAGCAGGAAGACGGCGAACGGGAGCGCGAAGCAGGTGTGCGCGAACCACACCTGCGCGAACTTCTGCTCGTCGACCAGGTCCCAGGCCGGCATCACGGTGACGCCGCCCAGGGTGACGCCGGTGGAGAAGAACTTCAGCAGCGGGACCAGCGCCATCTGCAACGGCACGATCTGCAGCGCGAAGATGGCGATGTAGAGCCAGTCCCGGCCCCTGAAGTTGATCCACGCCAGCGCGTACGCGGCCAGCGAGGCGAAGGCGAGCGGGAAGAGCACCGACGGAATGGTGATCGCCAGCGAGTTGATGAAGTAGCTGGCGAGCTGCCCGGACGAGGAGGAGCTGCCGAACAGCACCTCCTGGTAGTTCTCCACGGTGAACTGCGGGTTGGTGAAGAACGTCCACCAGCCGGTGGACTTGATGTCGTTCTCCGGCCGAAGGAGGAGACGAGCAGGCCGAAGGTCGGGATGGTCCAGAGCACCGCGATGACGATCGAGACCAGGGTCGCGGTACGGCTGTTCAGCCGCTTGCGGACCCGGCCGGCAGCGGTGTTCGTGCCGCCGGTCTGCTGGGTGCCGGCGGGAACTGTGGGCGTGGCGGTGGTCATTTCAGCCCTCCCGCTGCTGACGCAGGTTGCGGATCTGGTAGATCACGATCGGCACCACCAGGATGAACAGGAAGACCGCGAGCGCGGAGCCCTGCCCGTTCTGGCCGTAGCGGAAGGCCTGGTTGTACATCTCGTTGGCGATCACACTGGTGTCGTAGTTGCCGTTGGTGGCGGTCCGGACGATGTCGAAGACCTTGAGCGTGGCGATCGAGAGCGTCACCACCACGACGATCAGCGCGGGCCGGATGCTCGGCAGGGTGATCTGCCAGAACATCTGCCAGGGAGTGACCCCGTCGAGACGGGCGGCCTCCACGATGTCGGCCGGGATGGCCTTGATCGCGGCGGAGAGCACCACCATGGCGAAGCCGGCCTGGATCCAGACCATGATCACGATCAACAGGAGCGTGTTGAGCGGCGCCTCCTGCAGCCATGACTTCGGCTCGCCGCCGAGGCTTGTCACGAGCTGGTTGAGCAGGCCGATCTGCTGCTCGCCGTCGCCCCGGTAGGCGTAGACGAACTTCCAGATGATGCTGGCGCCGACGAACGAGATGGCCATCGGCATGAAGATCAGCGACTTGGCCACCGCCTCCAGCCGGGCCCGGTCCACCAGCACGGCGTAGATCAGGCCGAACGACGTGGCCACCAGCGGCACCAGGATCACCCAGACCAGGGTGTTGGTCAGTACCCGGACGATCGAGCCTTCGGAGAACATCCAGCTGTAGTTGTCGAGGCCGACCCAGTTGACGCTGCCGGCGTCCATGAAGGAGAGCAGCGTGGTGCGGATCGCCGGGACGACCAGCCCGACGGTCAGCAGCAGCACGGTGGGCAGCAGGAAGAAGAGCGCGAAGATCCCCTCCCGCTGCTTCGGGCGGCGCGGCAGTGGGGCGCCGCTGGCCGAGGCGGCGATCAGCTGCGCGTCCCGGCGCCGGGCGAACCATGCCGGCACGGCGTCGAGGAGCAGCAGCAGGCCGCCCACCACCACGGCGAACGCGATCAGCCCGTACATCAGCATGAGCAGCTTCGGCTGCTCTGCGGCGAAGTCGAAGTCCATCAACCCTCCCTCAGGGGCTCGGCCGGGTTGGTGGTCCGGCCCGCGACCGCGGGCCGGACCACCGCCGGGATCACTTCGGCCAGCTGCTCTCGATGCCCTTGAGCACCGTCGCGGTGTCCTTGCCGTTCAGCCAGTCGACCATGCCCTTCCAGAACGTCCCCGCGCCGACCGCGGCCGGCATCAGGTCGGAGCCGTCGAAGCGGAAGACCGACTTCTTGTCCTGCAGGATCTGGACGGAGAGCTTGTCGATCGGGCTGGCCACGTTGGCGATGTCCAGCTTGTTGTTCGCCGTGACCCAGTTGCCGAGCTTCGCGCGGCTGTTGACGTACTCGGCGGAGGCGAGGTAGGTCTGCACCGCCTGCACCTCCGGGCGTCGGCGAATCCGACGACGACTTCGCCGCCGCCCAGCACCGGCTTGCCCTTGGCCGGGTCGATGGCCGGGAAGTAGAAGGCGAAGGCGTCACCGTCCTCGGCGACCTTGGTGCCCTGGGGGAACTGGTTGGCGTAGAACGAGGCCTGCCGGTGCATGGCGCACTTGCCGTTCGTGATCGGCACGCCCGCCTCCTGGAAGGAGGTGGTGGTGATGCTCTTGACGCCGCCGAACCCGCCGTTGACGTACTTCTCGTTCTTGAGGATCGTGCCGGCCTTGTCGACCGCCTCGGCGACCTTCGGGTCGTTGAACGGGATGCCGTGGGTGGTCCACTGGTCGTAGACCTCGGGGGTCTGCGTCCGCAGCATCAGGTCTTCGATCCAGTCGGTGGCCGGCCAGCCGGTGGCGTCACCGGACTCGACGCCGGCGCACCACGGCTTCATGCCGCTCGCCGCGATCTTGTCGCTCAGCGCGATGAGCTCGTCCCAGGTGGTCGGGACGGTCCAGCCCTTGTCCTTGAACGTCTTCGGGGAGTACCAGACGAAGGACTTGACGTTCGCGCCGAGCGGAACGCCGTAGAGAGTCCCGTTGACGGTCCCGTACTTCAACCAGTCGGCCGGCATGTTCTGCTCGGCCAGGGCCTTGGTGTCGGCCCCGAGGGCCTTCAGCTTGCCGGCATCGGCGAACCGCTTCACCAGGCCCGGCTGGGGCACGAAGGCCACGTCGGGCGCGTTGCCGCCGTCGACCCGGACGCCGAGCTGCGCCTCGAACTCGCCGCTGCCCTCGTAGTCGATCTTGATGCCGGTGCAGTCGACGAACTGCTTCCAGGACTGCTCGAGCAGATCGGCCTCCGCGTCACGGATGGACGCGTAGATGGAGACCTTCTTGCCGTCGTTGCCCTGGTACTTCGCGTATGGGGCGCACTCTGGTGAGCTCGCCTTCTCGCTCTTTTTGCTGTCGCCGGTGCCACAGGCGGTGGCGCTGAGCGCCAGCCCCAGTACGCCGGCGATCGCGAGAGCCTGGCGTGGTCTGGTAAAGACCGCCATGCCGTTCTCCTTCCTTGCCGGCGCGGTCGTGGTCCTGACCGGCGCCGGTCCGATGGGCGTCTCCACATGCAAGCGCTTGCATCGGAGTCGGTCCAGTCCCTACCGGACACGACCAAGTAACAATCCGGAAACCCGTCGACCGGCCGTGGGCACGCTCCCGCGAGTTCGGGCGGATCCACCTCCCGCCGCCGCGCCGCCGCCCTTCCGGTCGATGAATGTTTCTGTCACTCTGAACGGCATCGGTCGAAGGATCTCGACATAGGAGGTGCTGGATGCGTAAGCGGTGGTTCAGCCTCGCGGTGGCCGGTCTGCTGGCTGCGGCGACCCTGGTGCCGGCTACTCCGGCGATGGCCGCGCCGACCTTCAAGGTGCCGTTCCCGTGCGGCCAGTCCTGGTCCGGCCAGACCCGGTCCGACCACAGCCCGGCGTACGCGGTGGACTTCAACCGCACCGACGACCTGGGCGACCCGGTGGTGGCCAGCGCCCCGGGCACCGTCGACCGGGTGACCGACCTCGGCGGCACCAGCTACGGGAAGTACGTGCGGATCGACCACGGCGCCGGTTACACCACCTACTACGCCCACCTCAACGGCTTCAACGTCTCCGTCGGACAGTCTGTGGGCTACGGCGCGGTCATCGGCTGGGTCGGCAGCACCGGCGGCTCGACCGGCCCGCACCTGCACTACGAGCAGCGTCTCAACGGCAACGACATCCAGGTCCGGTTCAATGGCGCGCTCGCGCTCTACTGGGGCACGAAGACCTACACCAGCGACAACGCCTGCTCCAGCGGCACCGCCTCCGGCACGGTGAACACCGCCGGCGCCGACCTGACCGTCCGCTCCGGCCCGGGCACCGGCTACTCCGCTGTGGGCTCAGTCGCCGACGGCGCGCGGGTCACCATCTACTGCCAGACCAGCGGCAGCACCGTCACCGGCACCTACGGCACCAGCTCGATCTGGGACCGGATCGGGTCCGGCCGGTACATCTCCGACGCGTACGTGAACACCGGCTACGACGGGTACATCCCGAACGTGCCGCGCTGCTGATCGGCTCCGTCGTGGGGAGGGGCCCACCGTCCCGGTGCCCCTCCCGCTCGGGGGTCGGGCCTACGGACAGCAGGACGCCGCGGTCATCGTGCCCGGGCTCCCCCGTCTGGGAGGACGGAGATCCGGACACGACGACCCCGGCGGATCATGATGGATTTGGATTCGGCGTCATTTGAAGATGCTGTTGCCACCCGGGCCGACCAGCAGGCCAACCACGATGAGGACGATGCCCCACAGGATCTGCCGGCGGAACAGCGCGAGAATGCCGGCGACCACGAGTACGACTGCGAGAATCCAGAGAATCAGCTCCATGGCTGCTGAATACCCGGGGTGTTGATCCCGGAAACCTGGTTCTCAGTCCACCTGATCTCCGAGGTGGAAGACGCTGTACGCCTGTTTGATCACGGGGTGGGCGACGTTGCGGACCCGTACGCCGCCGGGTGTCGTGCCCCGCTCGGTGCCGGCGTGCGCGTGCCCGTGCAGGGCCAGCGCGGTGGGCGCCGAGTCGATCGCCTGGCCGAGCTGGTACGACCCGAGGAACGGGTAGATCTCCAGTGGCTCACCGGCGAGCGTGTCCGGCACGGGGGAGTAGTGGGTGAGCGCGACCAGCAGGTCGCAGTCCAGCTCGCGCAGCGCCTTGCCCAGCGCCTCGGCCCTGGAGTTGGCGGTGCGGACGAACGCCTTCATCTCCGGTTCGCCGAAGTCGCTGGCGCACCGCCCGGCGAATCCCCCACCGAAGCCCTTGACGCCGGCGACGCCGAGCCGGCCGCCGGCGCACTCCAGCACCGTGCCGGTCCCCTCCAGCACGGTGATCCCGGCGTCCTGGAGCACCTTGACCACCTGCGGCACCTGGTCGCACTGATGGTCGTGGTTGCCGAGCACGGTGATCACCGGCACCCCGAGCCCACCGAACTCCTGGGCCACGCAACGCGCCTCCGACTCGGTGCCGTGCCGGGTCAGGTCACCGGCGAGCAGCAGCGCGTCGGCGCAGCCGGGCAGTTCCTCCAGGGCCGGCCGGAACCTGCCGACCACGTCCTCGTCCAGATGCATGTCACCCACGGCGGCGATCCGGATCATCCTCGATCCCCCCTCACGGCAGTTGCTCGATCTCCGTGGGCGCCTGGGCGCGGATCACCCCGATGTCGCTGGTGATCGGCACGTCCGGAAAGCGTTCGGCCACCAGGCGGAGGATCTCCTCGCGCCGGTGCGGGCTCTCCACCTCGCCGTAGAGGACCAGGGCGCGCTCCCGACGGACCACGGTGATGCCCTGCTCGGCCACGGCCGGGTCCTCGGAGAGCAGCCGGTGGATCTCCGCCTCGACGTACTCGTCGGGGGGTCCGCCGCGGTGTTCGGTCACGGTGTCTCCTTCCCCTCGGTCGTGCCGGCCCGCGGCACGGAGCTGGATGTGCCCGGTCCCGGCAGACGTCCAGCCGGTCGAGCAGCACCAGGAACGCCTCGGCGTACGGCGAGTGCTGCGTCTCCTTCCGTACCCGTTCCCAGTCGATCTGTTCCCGCAGCGACCGGGCCAGCGGCAGCGCGCGAGCGAAGTCGCAGTAGTGCTGGGAGAAGCTGAGCAGCTTGTGCACCATCAGCTGGCTGGCCGACAGCACCGGCATGTGGATCGCGTCGACCTGGCGGACCACCGTGTCGGCGAAGGTCTCCTCGGTCACCGGCGTCTCGATCGGCCGGTAGATCAGGTCCACCATCCGGCCGCCGTCATAGACCTTCACGAGCCAGTCCTCCGGCGGCCGCTCGGCGGTGAAGCCGGCCGCCACCAGGGCCTCCAGCGCCCCCTCGACGTCCTCCTCGCCGATCAGGAAGTCCACGTCATGGTCGCTGGAGTGACCCCCGTGGGCGTACACGGCGAAGCTGCCGCCGAGCGCGAACGGAATCTCCGACTGCTTGAGCACGGCGGCGACCTTCTTCAAGGTCTGCACCAGGGTTTCGTCCCCGCGCTCGGCCATCTGGGTCTCCCGTCGGTCGTGAGGGCGGACAGGCGGTCCGGAATGAAGTTGCGTACCCGGCATTGCGGTCGCCCACACCTGCGCGGAGCCCGGTCGGGAACCAACCGGCGGAAAGCGTACAAAACGCCGAGGGGAGGCGCGGGTCGGATAATCTGTCGAGGGTGGTCAGACGATTGCGGGCGCGGCGTGGACGGGACCGGCTGCGTGCCGTCGCCCTGATCGGCATCGACGGATCGGGCAAGACCACCCAGGCGCACCGGCTCGCCGACGCGCTCACCGCGGCCGGTCGACCCGCCACCTACCACCGCAACGCGGGCGGGCGCCGCTGGCTGGGCCGCCTCGCGTACCGGCTCGGCCGGCCGGAACCGGAACGGCTCGTCGGGCGTAGCGGCCTGCTCGCCGTCGAGTCGGTGCTGCGCTGGCTCGCCATCGCCGCGGCGATCGCGAGCTGCCTGGTGACCGGCCGGACGGCGGTGATGGACCGCTACGCCGCCTGCCAGTACGCCAGCATCCGCGCCCACGGCGGGCAGCGCTGGGAGCGGCTGGCCCGGGCCGGCTACCGGATCTTCCCATCCCCGCAGGTGACCTTCCTGCTGACCGTCGACCCGGCCGAGGCGTACCGGCGGATCGAGCGGCGGGGCACCGACCACGAGAGCATGGGCTGGCTGACGGCGGCCGACACGGCGTACCGGACCCTGCCCGAGTACCCAACGTTCGTGCTGATCGACGCGGGCGGTCCGGCCGAGGAGGTGACCCGGCGGATCCGGGCCCACCTGGCCGGCTGGCTCCCGCCCGACGGCGGTGACGCCGGGACGGCGGAGCGGCTGGCGCCTCAGGCCCGCCCGTAGACCGGGACGGTGGCCCCGCTGGTGGGCCCGGACTCGTCACCGGCCAGGAAGCGGATCACCGGGGCGATCTCGGTCGGGGCGACCCAGCGCCGGTGGTCGGCGTCCGGCTGGGCGGCCCGGTTGGCCGGCGTGTCGATCACGCTCGGCAGCACCGTGTTGCAGCGCACCCCGGCCGAGCGGTACTCGGTGGCCACCGCGTTGGCGAAGGCGAGCACGGCCGCCTTGGCGGTCACGTAGCCGGCGGCGCCCGGGAAAGGCGCGAGCGCCGCCCGCGCGGAGACACAGACCACCGCGCCGCCACCGGCGGCGATCAGGTGCGGCAGCGCCGCCTGGGTGACCAGGTAGGTCGGCCGCAGGGTGACCGTCAGCATCCGGTCGAACTCCTCGATCGGCGTCTCGTGCACCAGCCCGCCGCTGGCGTACCCACCGACCAGGTTGACCACCGCGCGCAGCGGCGCGGTGGGCTCGCCGGCCGCGATCTCGACCGCGCGCCTCGCGCCGGCGGGGTCCGTCAGGTCCGCCGTCAGCCGGACCGGGCCGTCGCCAGCCGGGTCCGTCGGGGCAGTGCTCTCCCGCCCCGGTACGACCACCCGCCAGCCCGCCTCCAGGAAGGCGTCGGTGACCGCACCGCCCAGGCCGCCCGTCCCCCCGGTCACCAGCACGCTGCGATCCGCCATGGAGACACGCTAGCCCTGCATTCCGCACGTGGCTGATTCTCAGCACCATTCCAGTGGGTCGATGTCGAGGAGTTCGAGGAGGCGGAGTTGTAAGGGTGTGGGGTGAGGGATGGTGGGTGGGTTGCGGCCGGTCGCGGGGATGATCTTCATAGTGGCGAGGGCTTGCAGGATGAGCCGGGTGGTCGGGACGGCGGGGCGGCCGGCGTAGAGACCGGCGACGGTGCTCTGGCCGGCAGCGGCCAGGGCCTGTCTGACCTGGCGTTCGATCAGGCTGAAGATGAGCAGGGCGAGGCAGACCACGGTGATCATGGCGGTGATCCGGCGGTTGTTCTTCAGGTAGATCGCGGCGACGGCGAGGGGGCCTTTGAACGCGGAGTAACGGCGTTCGACGGCTTCCTGGCCTTTGTAGTGCAGCAGGACCTGACCCGCGTCGGCCTGGCCGGCGTCCAGGTTGGTCAGCAGGGCGTACCAGCCGTCGGTGGCCGCTTCGGCGTCGATCGCGGCCTGGTTGAAC
>JAEVHO010000132.1 GCA_016802835.1 Micromonospora sp. ATA32
CGGCGGGCGCGCCCGCGCCGGGCGCCGGGGCCAGGCCGCCCAGCCGGTCCACCGGATAGACCAGTACCGGCGGCAGGGTCGGGTCGAGCAGGGCGACCGGGGTACGCGCGCAGAAGAACGACGGCACCAGCAGGAGTCCCCGCCCGTCCAGGCGCAGCTCCCGACTGTCCGGGTAGTCCCGTACCTCGAGCACCTCGGACTCCCACCGCATCGCCGGCCGCAGGCTGGCCAGCAGCCCCTCGACGCCGCCGTCGAGCAGGGCCCGGGCCGTCGGCTACGGTCGGCCTCCACCGCGGCCTGGATCCGGGTCCAGTACGGGGTGATCGCCAGCGACCGGTACTGCTCCATGGAGTCGGTCAGATGCCGGAGCACCTCCGGCTCGCCCCGGGCCAGCGCCGACGCCGAGGACGGCAGGGGGTTCTCGCCGGCCAGCACGGTCAGGTCCCGGTGCAGCAGCTCGACGGGCGTTCCCCGGACGGCCGCCAACCCGGCCGCGAAGCCCTCGACGCTCTGGTACGGGGTGAGGAAGTCCGGGAAGTAGCCGCGCGGCGGGTTCAGCGCGAAGAGGAGCCGGAGCTGGTCGGAGGCGCTGTGCCGGCGCAGGCCCCGGGCCACGCTGCGGCGCCAGTTCGCCATCAGCGGGTCACGGCTGCGGCCCTGCAGCAGGTGCAGACTGAGGACCAGTTCCCAGACCGGGTCCGCCGCGGGTGCCACCCGGGTCCGGAGGATGTCCTCCCCGGAAAAGTAGATCTTCAGCATCGGAGCACTCCCGTGCGGAGGGCAGAGGGAGCGCCCGCCGACCGTTTGCACTGTACCTGGCCGGCACTTATCTCCATTTTTAAGCGTGGGCTGAAAAACCTCGACGCCCCTCGGGGCGGTTCGGCATGCTCACATTGCCCAGTACGGGGCCGGCGCGTCGATGACGCGTCCGGTGCCGGGGCACCGGGGGCTGGGGAGATAGCGGCGGCCGGGTGACACCACGAGGGTCTGCGGCCCTTGATCCGCAGAGGTGCCACCCGGTCGCCCTGTCCGTGTCCGCAGCCGGTCAGGCCACCCAGAGCGCCACCCGGTGGTCCTCGTCGGTGACGTAGAAACACCGCCCGTCCACCTCGGCGAGCCCCTCCACGTGGTGGAACGGGGCCAGGTCCGCCACCAGCTCACCCGGCACCAGATGCTCGTCCGGCGCGGACGCGTCCGGCAGCCGGAACCGGACGTGCCGCGACGTCACGTCGCCGCCCTCGGGATGGTCGTCCAGCAGGACCGAGCCCTTGCCCAGCGCGTCGATCGAGCCGGTGACCGCCGCGTACGAGCCGTCCGGCAGGGCGGCGATCGCCCGGAAGCCGGTGAGCGCGCCCGGCGGGGTCACCCCGGTCAGCGCGTACGCCCGCACCGCCCGGGGCCAGCTGTCGCCCGCGGCGAACATCTCGGGCACGCCGGCCAGCTCGACCAGGATCGGCTCGCCGTCGACGGTGACCGGGAACCGGAGCCCGAGCAGCACCGTGCCGGCCGGGGTGAAGGCCGCCGCCTCCACGTTCAGCGGCAGGTCCCCCTCGGCCAGCCGGGTCACCCAGCTCTTGGCCCGGGCGGTGCCCCGCGCCAGCGTCTCCACGATGAACCGGTGCCGCACCCGCTCCCCCGGCGGCAACGTCGTCAATGCCGCCTCCGCGAGGGCGTCGTTGATCGCCCGGTGCAGCCGGAACCGGTTGCGCACCACGTGCAGCCGCACTGGCCCGACCGCGGCGTCGTCCTCCCGGAAGCGGGCCACGAAGGCGCGGCGGGGACGCAGCGGCCCCGCCTTGGAGCCGAAGTGGGAGCCGAAGACGTACACCCAGCCGTCGTGGTGGGCGAGCGCCTCGCCGTCCTCGGTTCGGCCGTTCTCGGCGCCCGCGTCGGCGGCGGCGTGGTGGTGGGCGACCCACTCGCCGTCGTCGCGCTCCAGCAGCAGCGCCAGGCAGCGTTCCACCGGGCCCTCGTCCAGCACGGTCCAGAACCCGCGCCGGGCTTCGTGGGCGCGCAGCAGCGCCGCGGAACGGACCGGCAGCAGGTCGCTGGCCTCGTTGCCGGAGACGACGAACTCGAGGAGTCGCAAGGTCACCGGGCCAGGGTACGGATCCCTGCTCGTAGAGTGTCGGGGTGCCCGACGCCCCGTACGCCCCCGGTCCACCCGCACCGCGCACCGGGTCGACACCCGTGCCGCGAACCGGCGCGACGGTCGTCCCGCCGCGGCCGGACGCCGCGGCCGACGTCCCGCACGCGGCGCTGCACGCCGAGGCGACCGCCCTGTTGACCGGCTGGGAGCCGACCAGCCCGGCCGCCGCCCAGGCCCGCGACCGCACCCTGGAACTGCTGACCGCCGGGCCGGGGGCAATGGGCCGGGGGCACCGCGCCGGCCACGTCACCGCCAGCGCCCTGGTGCTGGACACCACCGGCACCCGGGTGCTGCTCTGCCTGCACGGGAGGTTCCGCAAGTGGGTGCAGCTCGGCGGGCACTGCGAGCCGGCCGACCGGACGCTCGCCGGCGCCGCGCTGCGCGAGGCCGGCGAGGAGTCCGGCATCGCCGGCCTGGTCGTCGACCCGGTGCCGATCGACGTGGACATCCACCCGGTGGCCTGCCAGGGCGGCTCGCTGCATTACGACATCCGGTTCGCCGTGCTCGCCCCGCGAGGCGCGGTGGAACGGGTCAGCGACGAGTCCGAGGCGCTGGGTTGGTTCCCGCCGGACCGGCTCCCCGAACCGCTGGCCGGGGGGCACCGCCCAACTCGTCGCGCCGGCCCTGGCCGCACTCCACCGCCGTACCCGGTAGCCGGGTCGACGCGGGCCACCCGCCACCCCGGTGGCCCGGCCAAGGACCCGCCGCAGCCGGTGAGCCGGATCAGATGTAGCTCTCCTCGCCCCGCTCCTTGAGCTCGTCGACCAGCTTCTTGACGTCCTGGGCCCGGTCCCTGGGGCAGACCAGCACCGCGTCCGGGGTGTCCACCACGATCAGGTCGTGCACGCCGAGCGCGGCCACCAGCCGGCCGGACTGCGGCACCACCACCAGCCGACTGCTGTCCCGCAGCAGCACGCCCGGCTTCGCCGCGCCGAGCACCACATTGCCGGCCGGGTCCGCCGGAAGCATGTCGCCCAGCGTGTGGAAGTCGCCGACGTCGTTCCAGCCGAAGGCGCCGGGCACCGTCGCCACCCGGCCGGCCGTCGCCGCGCCCTCCATCACCGCGTAGTCGACCGAGATCTTCGGCAGGGTCGGCCAGACGGTGCCGAGGACGTCGTCCTGTTCGGGGGTGCCCCAGGCGGCGGCGATCGCGGTGACGCCGGCGTGCAGCGCCGGCTGCTGGCGGGCCAGCTCGTCCAGGAACACGTCGACCCGCCAGACGAACATGCTTGCGTTCCAGAGGTGGCGCCCGGAGCTCACGTACGCCTCGGCCACCTCGGCGGCCGGCTTCTCCTTGAACTCGGTGACCGGCCGGAGTGGACCGTCACCGGCCGGCTCCCCGGTCTCGAGATAGCCGTAGCCGGTCTCCGGCCGGGTCGGCGTGATCCCCACCGTCATCAGCAGCCCCTGCTCGGCGCCGCGGATCGCCTGCCGCACGGTGTCCACCCACCGCTCCGGATCACCGATCAGGTGGTCCGCGGCGAACGCCCCCATCATCGCGTCCGGGTCCCGCTCCGCGATCACGGCGGCGGCCAGCGCGATCGCCGCACAGGAGTCGCGAGGTGAGGGCTCGACCAGGATGTTCTCCTCCGGCAGGCCGGTCAGTTGCCGGGCCACCGCCGCGACGTGCGCGGCTCCGGTGACCACCAGGGTGCGTTCGGGCGTGGTCAGCGGCGCCAGCCGCTCCACGGTCGCCTGGAGCAGCGAGGCGGCGGAGCCGGTGAGCGGATGGAGGAACTTGGGGTGGGCGGCACGGGACAACGGCCACAACCTCGTGCCGCTGCCGCCCGCCGGGATGACGGCGTAGAGCATCAGCACATCATGCCCGAGCCGTCTGGCCCCGGACGCCGGGTCCGGGGTACCGGCCGTGAACGCTCAGGAACGGGCCCGGCTCCAGGCCGCGATGTGCACCTCGGCACTCGACTCCCAGGTGAACTCCTTGGCCCGGTCGAAACCGGCCTTGGCCAGCGACAACCGGCGCTGCTCGTCGTCCAGCAGCGCGGCCAGGTCGGTCGCGATCTGCGCCGGGTCCTCACTGGTGTACGCGACCGCGTCGCCACCCACCTCCGGCAGCGAGAGCCGGGGCGTGGTCAGCACCGGCGCCGCGCAGGCCATCGCCTCCAGGATCGGCAGGCCGAAGCCCTCCCCGTAGGACGGGTAGGCGGCGACCAGCGCCCCGCCGAGGAAGCCGGGCAGGTCCGCGTAGCGCAGGTAACCAGGGCGCAGCAGCCGCAGGTGCGACGGCACCTCGGCCACCGCGCGGTCGATGTCGTCGTCGTGCCCCTGGCCGCCGGCGATCACCAGCGCCGGCGGGTCGGGCCGCTCCGCCACCGCCTGCGCCCAGCCACGGATCAGGTTGGGCACGTTCTTGCGCGGCTCCTTGGCCCCGAGGAAGGCGACGTAGCTGCTGCCGCCCAGCCCCAGCCGGGCCCGGACCCGGGCCTTCTCCTCCTCGCTCGGCGCGTGGAAGGCGGCGTGGTCGACGCCGTGGTAGGCGACGTCGATCCGGGTCGGGTCGGCGTCGAGCAGCCGGATCAGCTCGTCCCGGGTCGCCTTGCTCGGCACGATCACCCGGTCGGCCCGGCGCAGCGAGGTCTTGATCGCGCTGCGGAAGAACGTCCGGCGCGACTTGTCGTAGTGCTCTGGTTCGGTGAAGAAGGTCGCGTCGTGCACGGTCACCGTGACCGGGCAGCCGGCCCGCAGCGGGCAGGTGTAGAAGGGCGAGTGCAGCACATGCGCGCCGACCTGCTGGGCGAGCAGCGGGAGGCCGGTCTGCTCCCAGGCGAGCCGGGCCGGCCGGTGGGCGACCGCCGCCGGCGCGGGGATGATCTCCGCTCCCGGCAGCATCCGGGTGTAGCGCTCCAGATCGGTGCGGAGGGCGACCACCACCAGCTCCACCCCCGACCCGCACACCTTGCCGAGGGCACCGAGCAGTCCATCGACGTATCTGCCGACACCACCGCGGTCGGCGGGGACACTCGTGGCGTCGATGAGCACGCGGGGCGGGCGACCGGCGGTCACGGGGCGACTCCTTGAACTGGCGGGTCTGTGGGGAACAACACTCCGGGCAAGCCTACGCCGGAGCCCGGTCAGGACGCTGACTGCGACCCGACGGTACGCCGACTTGTCCGCGTCTTCGAGTACGGGCTGCGGGGGCGTATCGTTCGCGCCGATGGCCGACAACATTGCCCGGGTGTTCGCCGCCGCGATCGCGCCCGACCCCGCCCAGCCCCTGCTGACCTGGTACGACGACGCCACCGGCGAGCGGACCGAACTCTCCGGGGTGACGCTGGCGAACTGGGTGGCCAAGACGGCCAACCTGCTGGTCGACGAGGCCGCGGCCGGACCGGGCGACCGCGTGGGCGTGTTGCTTCCGCCGCACTGGCAGTCCGCCGCCGTGCTGCTCGGCTGCTGGTCGGCCGGCTGTCGGTGGCCGACCGGCCGGGCCCGGTCGAGGTGCTCTTCGCCGCCGCCGACCGGGTCGCCGAGGCGGACGCGTGGCCGGCCGGAGAGCGGTACGCGCTAGCGCTGGCCCCGTTCGCCGCCCCGCTGCGTCAGGTGCCGGACGGTTTCGCCGACTACGCGGTCGAGGTCCGCGGCCAGGGCGACCACTTCTCCGCGTACCCGACGGGTGGCCCGCAGGATGCGGAGCTGCTGGCCCGCGCGGCCGCCCGCGCGACGGAGCTGGGAATCGCCGCCGGCGACCGGGTGCTGATCGACGCCGCGACGCACCCCGACCCGGTCGACTGGCTACTGGCCCCGCTCACGGCCGGCGCGACCGTGGTCCTCTGCGCCAACCTCGACCCCACCCGCGTCGACTCCCGAGCGACCTCGGAGAAGGTCACCCGCATCCTGCCCTGACCCCACCCGCCCGCAGGCGAAGGTCAGGCCGGGGTGGTCTGGTCGGAGGTGGCGCGGCGTTGGGCGAAGGTGGCGAAGGCCGTCAGCGACTCCGGGTTCGCCAGGGCACCCTTGGCCGCGGCCGAGTCCACCGGGGTGCCGGTCAGGATCTTCTTGACCGGGACCTCCAGCTTCTTGGCCGAGAGGGTGCGCGGGACGGCTCTCACCTGGTGGATCTCGTCGGGCACGTGCCGGGGCGACAGCGCGGTCCGCAGCTCGCGGCAGATCTTCCGGCGCAGGGCGTCGTCCAGCTCCAGCCCGTCGGCGAGCACCACGAAGAGCAGCAGCTCACCGGCGCCGCCCTCGTCGTCCTCCAGGTGCACGACGACCGAGTCGACGACCTCGTCCAACCCCTCGACCACGGAATAGAACTCGGCGGTCCCCAGGCGTACGCCGCCGCGGTTGAGGGTGGCGTCGGAGCGGCCGGTGATCACGCAGCCGCCCCGGGAGTTGATGGTGATCCAGTCGCCGTGCCGCCACACGCCCGGGTAGACGTCGAAGTACGCCTCCCGGTAGCGCCGGCCGTCCGGATCGTTCCAGAAGCCCACCGGCATGCTCGGCATCGGCGCGGTGATCACCAGCTCGCCCAGCTCGCCGACGACCGGGGTGCCGTCCGCCGAACGGGCCTCCACCCGCGCGCCGAGAGCCCGGCAGGTGATCTCGCCGGCGTGCACCGGCAGCAGCGGCACGCCGCCGACGAAGCCCGTGCAGACGTCGGTGCCGCCGGAGAGCGACTGGAGCTGGAGGTCGGTGCCGACCGTCTCGTACACCCAGGTGAAGCCCTCGACGGGCAGCGGCGCGCCGGTCGAGCCCACGCCGCGCAGTGCGGAGAGATCGGCGATGTCCTTCGGCACCAGGCCGGCCTTGCGGCAGGCCAACAGGAACGGCGCCGAGGTGCCGAAGTAGGTGGTGCCGGTCTCCTCGGCCAGCCGCCAGAGGGCACCCAGGTCAGGGTGGCCCGGGTTGCCGTCGAAGAGCACGATCGTCGCGCCCACCGCCGGCCCGGAGACCAGGAAGTTCCACATCATCCAGCCGGTGGTGGTGAACCAGAAGAACCGGTCGGACGGACCGAGGTCGTGGTGCAGGGCGAGCATCTTCAGGTGTTCCAGCAGGATGCCCCCGTGGCCGTGCACGATCGGCTTGGGCAGCCCGGTGGTGCCGGAGGAGTAGAGCACGTAGAGCGGGTGGTCGAACGGCACCGGGGTGAAGGCCAGCGGCTCGTCCGTCGCCCCCGCCAGCTCGGCCCAGGCCAGCGCGCCCTTCGGCGGGGCGCCGGCCGGGTCCAGGTACGCGATGCCGACGGTGTGCGCCAGCGACGGCAGCGCGGCCCGGATGGCGGCCACCTCGGCGCGCCGGTCGACGGCTTCTCGCCGTACCGGTAGCCGTCCACGGCCACCAGCACCTTCGGCTCGATCTGCTGCCACCGATCGGCGACGCTGCGGGTGCCGAACTCGGGCGCGCAGGAGGAGAAGACCGCGCCGAGGCTGCTGGTGGCGAGCAGCAGCACGTACGTTTCCGGGATGTTCGGCGCGTACGCCGCCACCCGGTCACCGGCGACGACGCCGAGCCGGCGCAGCCCGGCCGCCACCCGGCGGACCTGCTCACGCAGCTGGGCGGCGGTCAGGGTGACCGGCGGGCGGCTCTGGCCGTGCGCGATCACCACCGGGTCGTCGTCGGCCCGGCCCGGCATCCGCAGCACGTTCTCGGCGTAGTTGAGCGTGGCGCCCGGGAACCAGCGGGTGCCCGGCATCGCCGGGTCGGTCAGGGTGGCGGTCGGCGGGGTGTGCGCGACCACCTCGAAGTGGTCCCAGATCGACCGCCAAAACGCGTCGAGGTCGGTGACCGACCAGCGCCACAGCTCGTCGTAGTCGGCGAAGTCCAGCCCGCGGTGTTCCCGCAGCCAGCGCAGGTAGCTCCCGATCCGGGACCGCTCGCGTACGTCCGCCGGCGGCGTCCACAGCACGTCACCCACTGCTCAACCCTCCCCTGGCCCCGACACGACACTGTGAATGGGCCGTGGAGCCATCTTGCCCTACCTCGAAGCGCCATTCTGCGCACCGGGCGCCGGCGACCGCGCGTGGCCGGCCCACACCCCCCGACCCCGGGTTGTGTGGGCGGGTCGGGTCAGCCGGCCCGGTGCGCCAGGATGGCCCGCCGCTTGGCCAGCCGGTGCGCCCGGCGGATCTCCGCCTCGCGGAACCGGCGCTCGTCCTCGGGGGTCTCCGGCAGCACCGGCCGGACCGCGCGGGGCGCGCCGCCGACGTCGACCCCGACGAAGACCAGGTACGCGGTGGCCACCCGGACCGGCAGGTCCTCGGCCGAGTCCCAGCGCTCGGCGACCACCTGGACCCCCACCTCCATCGAGGTCTGCCCGGTCCAGTTCACCTGGGCGTGCGCGTGGACCAGGTCACCGACCCGGACCGCCTCGGAGAAGACGATCTCGTCGATCGCGCGGTCACCGCCGTGCCGCCGCTGTGCCGGGCCGCGGCGCGCCCGCCACGTCATCGACGAACTTCATCAGGACGCCGCCGTGCACCGTCCCGTACAGGTTGACATCGACGGCGGTCATGATGCGGCTCAGCGTGACCCGCGAGTACGACGTCGGCTTGCCCGACGACGAGGTGGAGAGGTGCTCGGTCATGACGGAAACGGTACGGTGCGCGGATGCGACATCTCTGGAGCTTCCTCGCCGGGTTGGTGGTGGCGCCGATCACCTGGGTGCTGATCACCCTGGGGCAGGACGGGTCGAGCCACACGATCAACCGCTGGGTGGAGATCGGCACGTTCAACACGGCCAACCTGATCGAGCCGGCCGTCTACCTCGGGGTGGCCGGCATCCTGCTCGGCCTGCTGGGCACCCTGCGCTTCTCGCCGCTCGGACCGCTGGTCGCCGGGCTGCTGCTGGTCACCACGTACGTCGGGATGTGCGTCGCCCCGTTCGCGGTACGCGGCCGCATCCCCGAGGACTGGAAGGTCCTCGGCGACCCGCTGCCGCTGCGGCTGCCGGTGGAGAACGGCACGCTCTTCCTGATCGGCGTGCTGCTGCTGATGGCCACCTTCAGCGGGCAGCGCTGGCGCCGGTGGCCGAAGCCGACGCCGGGGCGGAGCTGACCCCGGCCGACGACAGCGACTTCACCCTGAGTGACTGGCCGTCGACGGGCGCGTCAACGGCGGAGCGGGACACCCAGCCCTTCACCCTCGGCTATCCGGACCAGACCCCCACCGAACCGCTGTCCCGCCGTGCCGGCGAGTCGCCCTGGTCCGCGCCCCAGCGCGCCACGGCCCGGCCGGACGGCACCGAGACCCGCTGACCACCCTGGGCGGGCCGGGAAACCGGCCCGCCCCCCGACCCGTCAGCCGCGCAGCAGCTGGCGGGCCATCACGATGCGCTGCACCTGGTTGGTGCCCTCGTAGATCTGAGTGATCTTGGCGTCCCGCATCATCCGCTCGACCGGGTAGTCCCGGGTGTAGCCGTAGCCGCCGAGCAGCTGGACCGCGTCGGTGGTGATCTCCATGGCGGCGTCCGAGGCGAAGCACTTCGCGGCCGCGCCGAAGTAGGTCAGGTCCGCGTCGCCCCGCTCGGACTTGCCGGCGGCCGCGTACGTCAACTGGCGGGCCGCCTCGAGCTTCATGCCCATGTCGGCGAGCATGAACTGGATGCCCTGGAACTCGGCGACGGCCTTGCCGAACTGCTTGCGCTCCTGGACGTACCCCTTGGCGTAGTCGAGCGCGCCCTGGGCGATGCCGACGGCCTGCGCGGCGATGGTGACCCGAGTGTGGTCCAGGGTCTGCATCGCGGTGCCGAAGCCGGTGCCCTCGGCGCCGATCATCCGGTCCGCCGGGATCCGCACGTTGTCCAGGTAGACCTCGCGGGTCGGCGAGCCCTTGATACCGAGTTTCTTCTCCGGCGCGCCGAAGCTCACCCCCGGATCGGACTTCTCGACCACGAAGGCGGAGATGCCCCGGGACCGCGCGGCGGGATCGGTCACCGCGAAGACCGTGTAGTACTCGGACACCCCGGCGTTGGTGATCCACCGCTTCACGCCGTTGAGCACCCAGTGGTCTCCGTCACGGACCGCGCGGGTGGTCATCGACGCCGCGTCGCTGCCCGCCTCCGGCTCGGAGAGGCAGTACGAGAACATCCCGTCACCGGCCGCCACCGGGGTCAGGTAGCGCCGCTTGAGCTCCTCGGAGCCGGCCAGGATCAGCGGCATGGTGCCGAGCTTGTTGACCGCCGGGATCAGCGAGGACGAGGCGCAGGCGCGCGCCACCTCCTCGATCACGATGGCCGTGGCCAGCGCGTCCGCGCCGGCGCCGCCGTACTCCACGGGGATGTGCGGCGCGTGGAAGTCCGCGGCCCGCAGCGCGTCGTACGACGCCTTCGGGAACTCACCGGTCTCGTCCGCCTCGGCGGCGTGCGGTGCCACCTTGGCCGCACAGACCTCACGGACCGCCTCCCGGATCGCCTCGTGCTCCTCCGGCAACCGGTAGACGTCGAACGACTGCTCTGCGGCCATCTTTGGCCCTCCCCTTCACCGCTATCATGCGCAGTCTGTAGCGTCTCCTGACCGCCGACCGCGCAGACTGAAGGATAGCGACCATCGTTCAGGTGATCCTTACCGCCGCGTAGGCTCGTGCATGATAGGCGTCGACGCGGCCCGGCGAGCATGAGAAGACCAGAAGTCCCTATCGGTGCCCGGCCAGGCGCCGCAGCCGAATGCGACGCGACGAAGCGCCGCCAGCGCGAGCGGAGAAGACAGGCGTGACGATCCCGTACCCGAACATCCAGCCGGTGCCGGCCATCGCCGCGGTGACACCGCCCTCGGGTGCGCCGCGGCCCCGGGTCACCTTCCTCGGCACCGGCTACCTCGGCGCGACGTACGCCATCTGCTACGCGGAACTGGGGTACGAGGTGCTCGGCTTCGACGTCGACGCCGACAAGATCGCCAAGCTGAACGCCGGCGAGGTGCCGATCCACGAGCCCGGCCTGGACGAGCTGCTCCGGCGCAACCTGGCCGCCGGCCGGCTGCGGTTCAGCACCGACATCACCGAGACCGCCGACTTCGGCGACGTGCACTTCATCTGCGTGGGCACCCCGCAGCGGGCCGACGGCATGGGCGCGGACCTGTCGTACGTCGAGGCGTCGGTGACCAGCCTGGCCCAGCACCTGACCCGCAAGGCGCTGATCGTCGGCAAGTCGACGGTGCCGGTGGGCACCGCCGAGTGGGTCGAGCAGCTGGTCGGCAAGCACACCCCGGCCGACCTCGGCGTCGAGGTGGCGTGGAGCCCGGAGTTCCTCCAGGAGGGCTTCGCCGTCGACGACGTGCTGCGGCCCAACCGGATCGTGGTCGGCGTGAAGAGCGAGTGGGCCAACGGCATGCTCTACGCCGCCCACAAGGGCGTCTTCGACCTGGCCGCCACCGAGGACCGCGAGGTGCCCCTGGTGGTCACCGACTTCGCCACCGCCGAGCTGGTCAAGGTCGCCGCGAACGCCTTCCTGGCCACCAAGATCTCCTTCATCAACGCGATGGCCGAGGTCTGCGAGGCCTCCGGCGGCGACGTCACGCAGCTCGCCCGCGCCATCGGGTACGACCCCCGGATCGGCAACCGGTTCCTCCAGGCCGGCCTCGGCTTCGGCGGCGCCTGCCTGCCCAAGGACATCCGCGCCTTCCAGGCCCGGGCCCAGGAGCTCGGCGCCGGCGAGGCGCTGCGCTTCCTGCACGAGGTCGACCTGATCAACCTGCGCCGCCGTACCCGGGTGCTCCAGCTCGCCGCCGACCTGCTCGGCCGCCGGACCGGGCCGGCCGGTCCGGACTTCTCCGGCACCCGGATCGCCGTGCTCGGCGCGACCTTCAAGCCCAACACCGACGACGTACGCGACGCCCCGGCGCTCGCGGTCGCCGCGCTGCTGCAGAAGGCCGGCGCGGACGTGCACGTCTACGACCCGCAGGGCGCCGAGAACGCCCGCCGGGCGGTGCCCGAGCTGACCTACGAGCCCAGCATGACCGACGCCGTGACCGGAGCCGACCTGGTCTGCGTGCTCACCGAGTGGGCCGACTTCCGCAACGCCGACCCGGTGGCGCTGGGCGAGCTGGTCGCCGGCCGCAAGGTCGTCGACGGCCGCAACTGCCTCGACTCGACTCTGTGGACCCAGGCCGGTTGGGAATACCGGGGCATGGGCCGCCCCTGACGGGACCGATCCTGACGGTCGGCCGCGGAGCGAATCCGCGGCCGGCCGTTTTTGTTGTCCCGACCCGGCGACAACTGTCGAAATCCGCGCCGGCTTTGGGCATGCTGCGACAGTGGAGAAGTCCACAGTGCGGGTCAGCCGGGTGGAGGGGTGTCGTGCAGACCTTTCAGTGCTCCTCGTGCGGCCGCGAGATCAAACCGGCCGCGCACTGCCCGCACTGCGGGGCGGACCAGCCACAATGGGTCGAACATCTGGCGGAGATCGAGCGGTCCATCGCCGAGATGAAGGCGCGGGACGCCGAGATCGCCCGCGAGCAGCGGCAGATCGCCGCCAAGATGCAGGCCGCGCTCTTCCAGCGGGACATCCTCGCGCACGCCGGTGAGGAGCGCATCAAGCAGGCCACCCGACCCCGCCG
>JAEVHO010000133.1 GCA_016802835.1 Micromonospora sp. ATA32
GGCCTGGGGTGGTGGGGCCTGAGGGTGGGCGGATGCGGGAGCTGCTGCGGGCGCGGGGGCGCCGGCGGTGGACCGGTGGACCTCGACGGGGTCGACCCGCGGTCGACGCCGGGGCTGCCGGGGGCCGCGGGGACCGGGAAGGAGCGCAAGGACTGGGCCCGGGAGCAGGTCGAGCTCCTCGGCGGGGAGCTCGGCCGGCAGCAGGAGATGCTCTTCGCCACCGCGAAGGCCGCCGCGGGGGCGCAGGCGCCGGCCGGCGCGCCGACCGCCGCCGACGCGGAACTGGACGGCGACCGTCCGCGCCGGGTGCTGCTGGTCCTGCAGGCGATGGACTGCGGCGGCAAGGACGGGACGATCAAGCGCGTCGCGGGCGCCATGAATCCCCTGGGCCTGCACATCCGCTCGTTCGGCCCGCCGAGCCCGGAGGAGCTGCGGCACGACTTCCTGTGGCGGATGCGGCGGGCGCTGCCTCCGCCCGGGTACGTCGGGATCTTCAACCGCTCGCACTACGAGGACGTGCTGGTGGCGCGGGTCGAGTCCCTGGTGCCGGAGCAGACCTGGCGGGCCCGGTACGACGAGATCAACGCCTTCGAGCGGGAGCTCGTCGACGGTCGGGTGACCCTGGTCAAGGTGATGCTGCACATCTCCCGGGCCGAGCAGGGCGCGCGGCTTCGGGAGCGGCTGACCGACCCGCACAAGTACTGGAAGTACAACCCGGGTGACATCGACGCGCGGGCGCGCTGGGACGACTACCAGGCCGCGTACGCCGAGGCGCTGAGCCGGTGCGACACGGACGCGGCGCCCTGGTTCGTCGTGCCGGCGGACCGGAAGTGGTACCGGGACTGGGCGGTCGCCCATCTGCTCTGGGAGACGTTCGACGGGCTGGAGCTGGGGTATCCCGCAGCCGGTTTCGACGTGGCGCGGGAGCGTGCCCGGTTGCGGGGAGATCCGGGCGGCCAAAGTTAACGAAAGATGAACGAGTGGTGAATGCGGCCTGACCAGGGGTGGGCCGGCGAATTCGCGGTTCTGCCGTTTCCTAGCATTCCCTGGGCAGGCGCCCCCGGCGCGTCCGTCACCCTTCCACCGACACGACGAGGTCCGTGCTGTGAAGTTTTCCTTCCGCCCCACCGAGGGCGCCTTCTATGAGCTCTTCACCAGGGCCGCGCAGAACCTGGTGCGGGGTACGGAGCTGCTCAACGAGCTGGCCCTGCCCGGCGCCAACGTGCAGTCGGTCAGCGAGCGGCTCACCGAGGTCGAGCACGACAGCGACCAGATCACCCACGAGCTGTTCAAGAAGATCAACTCTACCTTCATCACCCCGTTCGACCGGGAGGACATCTACCGGCTGGGCTCGCTGCTCGACGACGTGATGGACCACCTGGAGGCGGTCGGCGACCTGCTCTACCTGTACGGCCTGACCGAGCTGCCGGCGCTGCCCCGGGAGCTGCACGAGATGGTCAACGTGCTCGACCAGCAGGCCAGGCTGACCGCGGAGGCGATGCCCCGGCTGCGGTCGATGAAGAACCTCGAGGACTACTGGATCGAGTGCAACCGGCTGGAGAACGAGGGCGACCGGATCAACCGGCAGCTGCTGGTCCGCCTCTTCTCCGGCGAGTACGACGCACTGACCGTGCTGAAGATGAAGGAGGTCGCCGACGAACTGGAGGCCGCCTGCGACGCCTTCGAGCACGTGGCCAACACCGTCGAGACCATCGCGGTCAAGGAGTCCTGATCCTGTGAGTCCCGAACTCATCGCCGTACTGGCGGTGATCGTGGCCGCCATGGCGTTCGACTACACGAACGGCTTCCATGACGCGGCCAACGCGATCGCCACCAGCGTCTCCACCCGCGCGCTGACACCCCGGGTCGCCCTCGGGCTGGCGGCCGTCGGCAACTTCATCGGCGCGCACTTCGGCGCCGGGGTGGCCAAGACCGTCGGTGACGGCCTGGTCACCCTGCCCACCGGGGTGGCGAGCCTGGGGGTGGTCTTCGCCGGAGTGCTCGGCGCGATCACCTGGAACCTGATCACCTGGTACTTCGGGCTGCCCTCGTCGTCCTCGCACGCCCTCTTCGGTGGGCTGGTCGGGTCGACCCTCTTCGCCGCCGACGGCGTGGTGCAGTGGGGCAACATCCTCGAGAAGGTCATCATCCCGATGGTGCTCTCGCCGATGGTCGGCCTGGTCCTGGGCTTCCTGGTGATGCTCGCGATCCTGTGGCTGTTCCGGAAGGGGCAGCCGGGCAAGCTCAACCGGGGCTTCCGGTGGGCGCAGACCGTCTCGGCGGCGGCCATGTCGGTCGGCCACGGCATGCAGGACGCGGCGAAGACCATGGGCATCATCGTGCTCGCGCTGTACACCGGCGGTTACCAGGGCGACAAGACGCACATCCCCGGCTGGGTCTTCTGGACCTCGGCGACCATGCTCGCGCTCGGCACCTACTCGGGTGGTTGGCGGATCATCCGCACCCTGGGCCGCAAGATCATCGATCTGGGTCCGCCGGAGGGCTTCGCTGCCGAGACGGTGGCCAGCGCGGTGCTCTTCTTCAACGCCCTGGTGCTGAAGGCCCCGATCTCCACCACCCACACCATCACCTCGGCGATCATGGGTGTCGGCGCGACCAAGCGGCTCTCCGCGGTGCGCTGGAACGTAGCCGGCAACATCGTGATCGCCTGGATCATCACGTTCCCGGCCGCCGCGCTGATCGCCTGCGTCGCCTACCTGCTGGTCCGCCCGCTCTTCGGCTGACCTCCTGCACAGGGGCCCCCGTACGCGCACCGCGCGTACGGGGGCCTGACGTCGGTGCGGTGTCGGGCGCAGGTGTCCGTGCTCAGTGGTAGTGGACGCCGGTGAGGGCGCGGATGTCGTCGAGCAGCGCCATCACCTCCAGGGTGGTCGAGTGCGGCACGAGCGGGCTCTCCGTCAGCCCCTCGGCCAGGCAGCGCTGCACCTCGGCCGCCTCGTCCTGGTAGCCGCCGCCGACCAGCTCGGCGACGAGCGTCTCCGGCTCCGCGCCGGCCCGGTGCAGCACCGCCGATCCCGGCCGGTAGAACGGCTCGGGCAGGTCGATCCGTCCGGTGGTGCCGGTGATCGAGGCGGCCAGCCGGGTCGCCCCGAGAATGCCGCAGCTCAGCGTGGCGACCGGGCCCGAGTCGTAGCCCAGGACGATGCCGGTGTTCTCGTCCACCCCCTCCGGGCCGAGCCGCGCCCACGCCCGCACGTGCTGCGGCACCCCCAGCAGCAGGTGTGCCAGGCTCACCGGATAGACGCCCAGGTCCAGCAGCGCCCCACCGCCGAGGACCCGGGCCCGCATCCGGTGCTCCGGCGGAAACGGCCCGGCGACCCCGAAGTCGGCCTGCACGCTGGTCACCGTGCCGATCGCCCCGTCGGCGACCAGCTCGCACACCCGGCGGATCAACGGGTTCGTCCGCATCCACATGGCCTCCATGAGGAAGACCCCGGCGGCGCGGGCGGAGTCCACCAGCTCGACGCTGGTGGGCAGGTCGAGGGTCAGCGGTTTCTCCACCAGCACGGCCCGGCCGGCGGCGAGGCAGGCCAGGGCGGCCTCATGGTGTGCGGCGTGCGGTGTCGCCACGTACACCACGTCCACGTCGGCGTCCGCGGCCAGCTCCGCCCACGAGCCGTACGCCCGCTGCGCGCCGTGCCGGCGGGCGAACCGCTCGCCGCTCTCGACCGTGCGCGAGCCGACCGCGTCCAGCTCGGCGCCCGGCACCAGCCGGAGGTCTTCGGCGAAACTGCCGGCGATGTTTCCGGTGGCCAGGATGCCCCAACGAGTCATGCCCGCACGCTAACCGAGCGCCGCGCCCCCGGCCCCCTGCCCCCGGCCCACCGGCCGGGACGCCACCCGGCGCGCCGGCCGGCGCGCCCGCCGGTGCGAGGGGGAGGCCGGTCGTCGTCGGGGGGGGTAGTCAGCGGTTCGGTGCGCCGGTCGCGGCGAACTAGGCTCGCGGCATGACGATCGAGAGCCACGGCTTCGCCGCCCCCGGCGGTCCTGGTCGAGCACGCCCGCCGGTTCCGCGCCGAGGGCGGCACCCCGGCGGTGCCGCGGGTCGCGGCCACCGTGCTGCTGCTCCGCCCGACCGGCGCCGACTTCGAGGTGTACGTCATCCGCCGGGTCGCCGCGATGACCTTCGGCGGGATGTACGCCTTCCCCGGCGGCGGGGTGGACCGCTCCGACTCGCAGGCGCACCTGGGCTGGGCCGGCGCGGAGCCGGCCGCCTGGGGCGAACGGTTGGGGCTGTCACCGGACGCCGCTCAGGCCGTGGTCTGTGCCGCCGCCCGGGAGGTCTTCGAGGAGGCAGGCGTGCTGCTCGCCGGTCCGGACGCGTCGGCGGTGGTGGGCGACGTCAGCGGCGACGACTGGGAGGCGGCCCGGCAGGACCTGGAGGGGCGCCGGGTGGGCTTCGCCGACCTGCTCGCCGGGCGCGAGCTCACCCTCCGGTCGGACCTGCTGCTTCCGTGGAGCCGGTGGATCACCCCGGAGTTCGAGCCGCGCCGCTTCGACACGTACTTCTTCGTCGCCCTGCTGCCGGCGGGGCAGCGGACCCGGGACGTCTCCGGCGAGGCCGACCACACGATGTGGATCCGCCCGGCCGACGCCCTCGCCAGGGCGGAGGCAGGCGAGCTGACCATGCTGCCGCCGACGCTGGTCACCCTGGCCCAGGTCGCCGCCGCCGGTGACCTGGCCGCCGTGGCGCGCGTCGCGGCCAGCCGGGACGCCGCCACTCCGGTCACCCCCCGCCTCGAGGTCGCCCCCGACGGCAGTTCCCGCTTCGTCCTGGACTGAACGGTCCCGGTGCCGGTGACGGACGAGGAAGGGGCCCGGTCGTCGACCGGGCCCCTTCGCCGTTCCTCGTCCGATCACCGGTCGGTGCGCTGCGCATCGTCCGATGAGCGCCGGTCAGCCGAAGCGGCCGGTGATGTAGTCCTCGGTCTTCTTCACGCTCGGGTTGCTGAAGATCTTCTGGGTGTTGTCGTACTCGATCAGTCGGCCGGGGTCCCCGGTCTTGTCGATCGAGAAGAAGGCCGTCCGGTCGGATACCCGGGCCGCCTGCTGCATGTTGTGCGTCACGATGATGATCGTGAACTTGTCCTTGAGCTGGAACATCAGGTCCTCGATGGCCAGCGTCGAGATCGGGTCGAGCGCCGAGCAGGGCTCGTCCATCAGGACGACCTGCGGCTCCACCGCGATGGTGCGGGCGATGCAGAGCCGCTGCTGCTGACCGCCGGAGAGGCCGGCCCCGGGCTTGGCCAGCCGGTCCTTGACCTCGTCCCAGAGGTTCGCCGAGCGCAGCGCCTTCTCGGCCGCCTCCTCCAGGACCGACTTGCGCCGTACGCCGTTGAGCTTCAGCCCGGCCACCACGTTCTCAAAGATGCTCATGGTGGGGAACGGATTGGGGCGCTGGAAGACCATGCCGATCATCGCCGGACCGCGGTGACATCCACGTCCCGGTCGTAGATGTCCTGGTCATCGATGGTCAGGCTGCCCTCGACCGGGCGCCCGGCAACACCTCGTGCATCCGGTTGATCGACCGGAGGAAGGTGGACTTGCCGCAGCCGGACGGGCCGATCAGGGCGGTGACCGTCTTCGGCTCGACGATCAGGTTGATGTTCTCGATCGCCTTGAAGGCCCCGTAGTAGGCGGTGACGTTCGTGGCTTCGATCCGCTTGGCCATGGTGGTGGTACCTCCGGGGTTCATCGGCCGAGCCTGTTCCGACGGGCCAGCAGCTTCGCGGCGATCGTCAGGATCAGCACGAGGGCGACCAGGGTGAGCGCGGCGCTCCACGCCCGCGCCGGGGCGTACTTCGACGCGTCGCCGGCCTGCTGGTAGACGAAGAGCGCCAGCGACGACTGGTTGTTCTCCAAGGGGTTGAAGTTGATTGCCGCCCCGCCACCGGCGACGAGCAGCACCGGGGCGGTCTCGCCGGCCGCCCGGGCGATGGCCAGCATCACACCGGTGACGATGCCCGGGAGCGCCGTCGGCAGCACGACCCGAACGATCGTCTTCCACTTGGGCACGCCGAGAGCGTAGGCGCCCTCACGCAGCGGCGCCGGGACGAGGCGCAGCATCTCCTCGGTGGAGCGGACGATGGTGGGCAGCATCAGCACCGCCAGTGCCAACGCCGCGGCGAAGCCGGAGAATCCCGGTCGCCCGCCGTTGAACCACGGCGACACGATCAGCACCCAGAACGCCAGGACGAACAGGCCGGTGACGATCGACGGGATGCCGGTCATCACGTCCACGAAGAACCGGATCGCGAAGGCGAACCGGCCCCGGCCGTACTCGACGATGTAGATCGCGCAGAGCAGGCCGAGCGGGACGGTGATCAGGGTGGCGATGCCGACCTGCTCCAGCGTCCCGACGATCGCGTGGTACGCGCCGCCCTCGGGGTCCCGGGCCCCGATGTTGTTCATCGAGGTGTTGAAGAAGTTGGCGTCCAGCCGCTCGAGGCCCTTGCTGAACAACGTCCAGACCACCGAGGCCAGCGGCAGCACCGCCAGCACGAAGGCGGAGTGGATCAGCGCGCTCCAGGTGCGGTTGCGGGCAGCCCGGCGCCCCTCGACCGCGTTGGCGGCGGCGAAGAGGCCGGCCAGGTAGAAGAGCCCGCCGAGGACCACGACCAGGACCGGGCCGCCGATGTCGGCGCCGTACACGATCGCGGCGGCGAGCAGCAGGGCCGCGACGGCGACGGCCGGCGCGGCGTACCAGGGCAGCCGCCTGGCCCGCAGGGTCGCCGGCTGGGCCGGCGGGCCACCGCGGTGCGACGTGACAGTTGTGGTCATGCGGCGGACTCCGTGAACTCCCGGCGGCGGTAGATGATCGCCCGCGCCGTGATGTTGACGATCAGCGTGATGGTGAAGAGCACCAGACCGGAGGCGATCAGCGCGCCCCGACCGGTGTCGTTCGCCTCGCCGAACGCGTTGGCGATGTTGGCGGCGATGGTGTTGCCGCCGTTCTGGATCAGGTTGAACGAGATGCCGAAGGTGATGCCGAGGGTCAGCGCCAGCGCGATGGTCTCGCCGAGCGCCCGACCCAGGCCGAGCATCACCGCGGCGATCACGCCGGGGCGGCCGTAGGGGAGCACTGCGGTGCGGAGCATCTCCCAGCGGGTGGCGCCCAGCGCGAGGGCGGCCTCCTCGTTGGCGGTCGGGGTCTGCAGGAAGACCTCCCGGGAGAGGGAGGTGATGATCGGCAGCACCATGATCGCCAGCACCAGCGAGCCGAGCATGATGGACTTACCGAACGGCCCGTCGCCGCCGAAGATCGGGATCCAGCCGAAGTGCTCGTTCAACCAGGCGGAGGAGTCTCGTACCGGGTTGCTGAAGACATCGCGTCCCCAGAGCCCGAAGACCACGCTCGGCACCGCGGCCAGCAGGTCGATCAGGAATCCCAGTGCGGTGCTCAGCCGGCGCGGGGCGTAGTGCGAGAGGTAGAGCGCGATGCCCAGCGCCACCGGCACCGCCATCAGCAGCGCGAGCGCCGAGCTGAGCACGGTGCCGAAGGCGAGCGTGCCGATGCCGAACTTCGGCTGTGGGTCGTTGGGCGACCAGCCCTCGTAGGTCCAGAAGTTCTCGGTGTTCGCACGAAGCGCGGGCACCGCCTTGGCGATCAGGAACACCGCGATCGCCGCGATGATGACCAGGACAGCGGCGCCGGCGGCCAGGGTCAGGCCGCGGAAGGCGCGTTCGGCGCCGAAGGCTTGGCGCCGCGGCAGCGCGCCGCCGCCGCCCATCCCGTCCCCGCCCGGGGTGCGGGGGCTGACTGGGGTCTCGGCCACACGCGCCGAGGCACCGGCGGGCCAGTTGTGACCTGAGGTCACGCGGGGCCCGCCGGCGCCGGCGTCGGCCGAGCGGGGAGGGGTTTCACCCATCTGCTCGCTCGCTTCGATTGAGGAACGTGGTGGTCTGGGCCGGTTCGGTCAGGAGAGGTTCTTGACCGCGGCCTCGACCTTGGTGCGGACCGAGTCGGGCAGCGGGGCGTAGCCCAGCTCGGTCAGCTCGGTCTGGCCCGCGCTGCTGGCGGCGTAGCCCAGCAGGCCCTTGACCAGCGGCAGCTTGTCGGCGGCCAGGCCCTTGCCGCAGACGATCTCGTAGGTCACCAGGACGATCGGGTAGGCCCCGGCCTCCTTGGTGTTGTAGTCGATCGACATCTTCAGGTCGTCGCCCTGGCCCTCGATCTTGGCGCCGGCGATGGTCTTGCCGGCCGCCTCGGCGGTCAGCTCGGCGAACTCGCCGTTACCGTTGCCGATCTTGGCGGTCTTGAGACCGGCGTTCTCGGCGAACGACCACTCCATGTAGCCGATGGTGCCGTCCGCGCCCTTGACCGAGCTGGCCACGCCGTCCGAGCCCTTGGAGCCGGTGCCGCCCGGGGCCTTCCACGCCTTGGCGTTGCCGAAGGTCCAGTCGGCCTCCGAGGTCTTGGCGAGGAACTTGGTGAAGTTGTCGGTGGTGCCCGACTCGTCCGAACGGTGCACCGTCTGGATGGTGGTCGACGGCAGCTTGGCGCTCGGGTTGTCGGCCTTGATGGCCGCGTCGTCCCACTTGGTCACCGTGCCGGCGAAGATCTTCGCCAGGGTGGCCGGCTTGAGCTGGAGGTTGTCCACGCCGCTGACGTTGTAGGCGACGGCCACCGGACCGATCACCATCGGCAGGTGGATGGCCTGGCCGCCCGAGCACTTGGCGTCGGCCTGCGGCTGCTCCTCCGGCTTGAGCGCCGAGTCCGAACCGGCGAAGTCGGCGGTGCCGGCGATGAAGGCCTGGATGCCGGCGCCGGAGCCGGACGGCTCGTAGTTGATCGTCGAACCGGCGCACTTCTGCTGATACGCCTTGATCCACTCGGCCATCGCGTTCTTCTGCGCCGACGAGCCCTGCGCGTTCAGCGTGCCCTTGGCGCAGTCGGCGGCCGAACCGGAGGCCGACGGGCTGGCAGGCCCGTTGTTGTCCGAGCCGCATGCACTGAGACCGAGCACCGCAGTAAGAGCGAGGCAGGCGATCGTGCCGTGCCGCTGGAGCTTCACCTGAGGGGTTTCCCTTCACGTCTGGAGAGGCGCCCGGACGAGCGCCCCGGGAGCCGGCGACTGACCGGCTGGTACGAAAGTTAGGAGGCGCAGGTAGCCGGTCGGCCGGTCGGAAGTGAACGGAAGGTGAACAGGTTTCTCAGGCCAGGTGACCGCTGACTGAGGGTGAGTTGTCCGTTGGGTGAACTCGAGCGCCCCTGTCCGACGTATACCTATTTTTCCGGTCGGCTGTTATCGCCCGGAGTCCGGGCCGTTATGGCACGGTGACCAGCGGGCCGGAGCCCCTCGACGGTGCGTGGTCGACGACCCCGTACGCCTCGGGTGCGCCGACCGGGTCCGGACAACCCTTCCACGGGCGCCTGCACCCGGTCGCGCAGCGTCCGGGGCAACGGGGGTGGCCACCGTGCGCCGCCGCCCGTCCCGGTCAGCCCAGCTGGTAGTTGACGTGGGCGGACCACCGGGCGAAACCGAGCCGCTCGTAGAGCGCCACGGCGCCGGTGTTCGACTCGTCCACGTAGAGCATCACCCGGTCCAGGCCGCGCCGGTCGCGCAGGTACGCCAGCCCGGCGGTGGTCAGCGCCCGGCCGAGGCCGCCGCCGTGCGCCGACGGGTCCACCCCGAGGACGTAGACCTCGCCGATCCGGGCCGAGCCGGGACGCTCGTGCACCTTGGTCCAGTGGAAGCCGAGCAGCCGGCCGGTCGAGGCTTCGACCGCGAGCAGGAAGCCGGCCGGGTCGAACCACGGCTCGGTCAGGCGTACCCGCAGGTCGGCGAGGGACCACCGGCCCTGCTCCGGGTGCTCCGCGAAGGCCCGGGCGTTGAGTGCGAGCCAGGCCTCGTCGTCGGCGCCCGGCCGGAAGGCCCGCAGGGCGACCCCGTCGGGCAGCCGGGGCTTGGCCAGCGGGGCGGTCAACGGCCGGCGCAGCTGCCAGAGCACCCGGGTACGGGCGAAGCCGAGATCCACCGCGAGCGCGGCGGCCGACGGATGGTCGCCGTGGGCCCAGGCCCGCAGCGGCCCGGACGCCGCTGCCAGCGCCCCCCGGGTCAGCGCCCGACCCGTCCCGCGTCGCCGGTACGCCGGATGCACGGCCAGCTCCACCCCGATGCCGGCCACGGCGTCGTGGTGTCCAGGTGTGCGTACCCGGTCAGGGTGTTGTCGGCGGACCGGGCGGTCAGGTGCACGGCCGGCGCCTGCGGGTCACGCAGCCGCAGCAGCACGTGCTCGTCCAGCGGGTCGGCGCCGTCGGCGTCCCCGGCGATACGCGCCAGCGCCAGCACCTCGGCGACCTCGACCGGTGCCAGCCGGTCGGCGCGGGCAACACGGTCGGCGGTCGGCTCGGCGCTGCTCACCCTGTCACCGTAGCCGGAAGCCGCCGGACGGCCCCGCCGGTATCCGGGCGTCGGGCCGGGGGCCTGCTCAGGTGGCGCCGGAGGGCAGCGCCTCCAGCCGGAACCGGCCCATCAGGTCCGGCAGGATCCGGCGCAGCGCGTCCACCGTGCCCTGTCGGTCTCCGCCGGCGTCGTGCATCAGCACGATCGAGCCGGGCTCCGTGCCACCGGTCACCGCGGTGGTGATCTTCGCGGCCCCGGGCGCCTGCCAGTCCGACGGATCGACGGTCCAGTGCAGCGGGGTCATCCCCAGCTCCTCGGCCACCGACACCACCGGGTACGTCCAGGCGCCGCCAGGCTGGCGGTAGTAGGCGATGCGCGCCGCGGGCACGGCGGCCCGGATCGCCTCGTTGGTCCGCAGCAGGTCTGCGCGGATCAGGTCGGGGGAGCGGCCGCCAAGCAGGATGTCGTGGTTCCACGAGTGGTTGCAGAGGGTGTGCCCGTCGGCCACGATCGCCTCGACCAGGTCGGGGTGGTTCTGCGCGTTCTCGCCGACCACGCAGAACGTGGCCCTGACGTGGAACTCGCGGAGTACCGCCAGGACCTGCGGGGTGTACTGCGGGTCCGGGCCGTCGTCGAAGGTGAGCGCCACCTTGGCTGATCCGGTGGAGACCTGGCTGCCGTAGGGGCCGTCGGCCGGCGCGGCCGGCTGGTGGTCCTCCCCGCCCTGGGTCGCCTCCTGGCCCGGCCCGGCCCGGCCGGTCGCGGAAGGTTGCGCGCCTCGCCCGGTCTCCGGTGGCTGGTCGGCGTAGTTCGGCCCGTTGACGCCCGCCGGCACGCCGGTGCGGTGGCTCGGCGGGTCAGGGATCAGGGTCCGGCCCAGCGCGTACGCCGAGCCGAGCAGCGCGGCCAACACCAGCGTGACGATTCCGACGGCCCGTCCGGCCCCTCCGACCCGCATCAGAGGCTCCGGCTGGTCGGTTCGCGGTAGGGACCTGTCGTCGCCCCCGTGGTCAATGCACGCACCGTGGCCCCTTTCACTCACCGCCCGGCAGTCAGAATAGGACCGACGAGTGGAGCGAATCGGGCATATCGGAGATAGATCCCTCAACGGGGTGGAGAGCCGGTCGACGAAGATCGCCGACCGACCGACCGTCAGACGGGCAGCGGGGCGTGCTCGGCCTCCGGCAGGGAGCGCGACGGCGGAACGACGAACTTGTAGCCGACCTGGCGGACCGTGCCGATCATCGACTCGTACTCCGAGCCGAGCTTCGCCCGCAGCCGCCGGACGTGCACGTCCACCGTGCGGGTGCCGCCGAAGTAGTCGTAACCCCAGACCTCGCGGAGCAACTGGTCCCGGGTGAACACCCGGCCGGGGTGCTGGGCCAGGAACTTCAGCAGCTCGAACTCCTTGTAGGTGAGGTCGAGCGGGCGGCCCTTGAGCTTGGCCGCGTACGTGTCGGGGTCGATGGTGAGCTCGCCGGCCCGGATCGAGCCGCTGGCACCGGCCGTCGCGTTGCTCAGCCGGCCCACCGCCAGCCGCAGCCGTGCCTCCACCTCGGCCGGGCCGGCCCCGGCGAGGATGACGTCGTCGACGCCCCAGTCGGCGTTGAGCGCGATCAACCCGGCCTCGGTGACCACCGCGACCAGCGGCACCCCGAGCCCGGTGGCGTGGAGCATCCGGCAGGTGGCGCGGGCCTCGCTCAGCTCGGAGCGGGCGTCCACCAGCACCGCGTCCGGGCTGGGGCCGGACACCAGGGTGCGGACGTCGCGCGGCGCGGTGCGGACCGAGTGCGGCAGCAGGTCGAGGGCCGGCAGCACAGCGGATGGTTCGCCGGCGCGTGCGGTCACCAGCAGCAGGATCTCCACGATCACCTCCGTCCCGGCGGCTCGTCGGCCGCGCGGCGACCAGCGGCACTCCAAGAGGATGTGCCCGCTGAGAACTTGCGTGGTCCCGGCGTCGCTGACGGGCGGGTAACGGCTTGAGCGTAACCGATCGCCCCGGCTGAGCCTTCGGACCATTTCCTCTTTGTCGGTTCTGCCCCTGATCGCGGCGCAGGTTTTAACGTTGCCGAAACCGTGACCTCCGCCAACGCGGCCGGGTCTGGCACGATCGGGTCGTGTCTTCCTCGACCTCGCCCGAGACCGGCCGCGACCCGTGGACCGAGGGCGCCCGACCGGGCCCCGCCGGCCCGTCCCGTGGCCAACCGCCGGTCCGCGCACCGGCCCCGGCCCCCAGAC
>JAEVHO010000134.1 GCA_016802835.1 Micromonospora sp. ATA32
TGCCGCTTCACCCCACACGTGGCAGCGCCCCGCTTCTGCTGACCGGTCTCGTCCAACGCCCCCACCACCAGCCCCCGCCGCCGTCGGGCTGCCGTGCCCAGCCCGTCGACCACGAACCGGCGTACCAGGCTCATCGCCTCGTCGCCGTCCCACACCGCCCGGTTCAGCAACCGCTGCGTCCGGTCCGGGCTATGGTCCCCGACGTGCTCCGCGATCGTCCACCCGTTGCGTTTCGGCAGGTCACTGGCCACCGCGGACACGTACCTCGTCGCCTGCTGCCAGGTCTGCGTCCGCACGAAACACGACCGCAGACGCTCCAACAGCTCGGCCCGCAACCGTTGCACACGCCGAGCCGCTATCCTGGCAGCCGCAGCCGCCCTCGATTTTGTTGTCTTCACACACACATGATCATCGGGGCGGCTGCACCCACCTCACCCGCCCCACCCGCGGCGTCCACCCTGGTCAGACAGCTAATGGCGGCTGCCGTACTAGGCACGGTGGAGCTGTGCGTTGACGGCCAGCTCGTCACGCCCGTCGCCGCGAAGCGACGAGCGGTCCTCGCCGGTCTGGCGGTCGAAGCGAACCGGGCCGTCTCGCTTCCACGACTGGCCGAGATGGTCTGGTCCGAGACCCCGCCGACGTCCGCCGTGGCGAATCTGCGGTCCCACGCCGCCGTGCTCCGTCGCGCCCTAGGCGACCGCCTGGTGGGTCGCCCCAACGCGTACGAACTGCGGCTGGCGCCGGACGAGCTGGACGTCACCGAGTTTCAGCGGCTGGCGGGAGAGGGACGCGGGCTGCTGGCCGCTGCCGGGCCCGGCACCGCCATCGCCCGGTTGACGGCCGCGCTGGCGCACTGGCGGGGGCCGTCCGGCGACGGCCTGCCGCGCGGCACCGCGCTCGACAATCGCTGGGCGAGCCTCGACGAGCAGCGGCTCCAGGCCTTCGAGGAGCTGGCGGAGGCGCGGCTGGCCGCCGGGCAGCACGGCCACCTGCTGCCTGAGCTGCGGGGACATCTCGCCGCCAACCCGCTACGGGAGCGGGCCTGGGGTCAGCTGATGCTCACGCTCTACCGCTGCGGGGACGTGCCGGCCGCGCTCACCGTCTACCGCGACGCCCGCGCCATCCTGGACGAGCAGCTCGGCGTCGAGCCCGGCAAGGAACTGGCCGGCCTGCACCGCGCGATGCTCGACCGGGCGCCGGAGTTGTCGTACGTCGCGCCGGCCGCGCCGGTCGTTACCGCGCCGGCCGCCGGGGGCGCGGCCCGTCGTGGGTTGGGCGGTGCCGCGGGGAACTGCCGGCGGACGTGGCCACGTTCGTCGGACGTACCAAGGAGGCCGCCGACGTGATGGCCGCCGTGGGGGCCGCGGCGCAGGCCGCCGTCGTCGTCACCGGTGCGGCCGGCAGCGGCAAGACCTCCCTGGTGGTGCGCGCCGCGCATGCCGTGGCCGCCGACTTCCCGGACGGTCAGGTCTTCGTCGACCTCGGGTACGAGACGTCGGTGACGTCGGGTGAGGTGCTGGCCCGGGTGCTGCGCGCGCTGGGTGTCGCTCCCGCCGATGTCCCGGCCAACACCGACGAGCGGGCCGGCTGGTTCCGCTCAATCGTGGCGGGGCGCCGGCTGCTGCTGGTCGTGGACGGGGTGACCAGGGCGGCCCAGGTGCGGCCGCTGCTCCCCGCCGGGCCCGGCCCGGCCCTCACGCCGTGGGTCAGCGGCACCTCGGGCAGCCTGGACGGCGTACGGCGAGTGGTGCTGCGCCCGCTGGACGACCCCCCGGCGCGCGATGTCCTGGCCGCCTTTGCCGGCCCGGAGCAGCTGGCCGCCGATCCGACCGCCACCGCCGAGCTGGTCCGGCTCTGCGACGGCTCGCTGCTGGCGCTGCGAATCGCCGGCACCTGCCTCGCCCGGTGGCCCGCCATTCGGGTGGCCGGCCTGGCCGCCCAGCTCGGCGACGGACGGGACCGGTTGGACCTGCTGGCCTACGAGGACCTCTCGGTGCGGGCCAGCCTGGCCACCGGTGTCGCTGCGGTCCGCGCCGACGACGAGGTGGCCGGCCGCCTCCTCGAACTGCTCGGCGCCCACCCGGACAATCCACCGTTGGTGGACCGAGTCGCGACGCAGCTCGGCGTCTCCGCTCAGCGGGTACGCCGCGCTCTGGAGCATCTGGTCGACGCGCACCTGGTCCACCGGCACGGCGCCGGCGACTACCGGCTGTCCGGGCTGGTCCGCGACTACGCCGTCGAACTGGCCGCGGTGCCGGCCGTCCCGGCGCATCGGTTCACCAGTTGGGGCGTCGACCCGGCCGCCGCCTGACCAGGCGTCGTCACGACCATCGACGATCGGCTATGTTTTCGTTCGCGCCCAGAGCTACTCGCCAGCCTGATCCTGCTGCTCCCGAGGGCGGCGCGGCCGAGCGCGACGGCGAGCCAGCGCCCTCTACAGCGCCCGCGTCCTGGAAAGTGCGCGCGCTATGCGTCGAGCCGCGGCGGTGCACCCTTTCTGCTGCTCAGCGCCACCTCGCAGCGCAAACCTCGGAAGTAGCTGTGAGATAGCCCGTGGTGTATGGGCGGCTCCTAGCCTTCACCCGTCGTGTATCCGCATGCATCGGAGGGTTACGGGTGAAGAGACGATCGCGAGGTCCCCTGATCGGGGGACTGGTGCTGGCCATGGTGGCCACGCTGGGCGGGATGGAGGTCCTACCGGACCGCAGTCCCGACAGCGGCGACCGCACGGCCAGCGCCGCCAACGAGGACGAGGGCGTGCTGTCGCGGCTCGGCGGCGCGGCGCGGGAGCTGGTCGATGGCGGGCCGCGCAAGGCGAAGCCCGAGGTGGTCAGCGCCGGGCTGTCGCTCAGCGAGAAGCCGCCGGCGGCGAAGAAACGGCCGGCGCCGAAGCGGGTCCGGGAAGTCCCCGGCAGGCGGACCGCCAACGGGCGGGTCTACCAGCTCTCCGACGGCCGGCTCCAGGCCGAGCTCTCGGCGCTGCCGGTGAACTACCGGGACGCCAAGGGCCACTGGCAGCCGATCGACACCCGGGTCCGTCCGGCCACCCGGGACGGCTACCTCCAGCAGAACTCCACGAACAGCTTCACCAGCCTCTTCGGCGGGCGTACCGACAACCTGGTGCGCTTCGAGCGGGACGGCCGCGCGGTTCAGCTGGGCCTCGCCGGCGCCGGGAAGTCCACCGCGCCGAAGGTGGACGGCTCGACGGTGACGTACGCCGGTCTGGCCGGCGGCGCCGACCTGGTCTACGACGTCACCTCCGGCGCACTGAAGGAAAAGCTCGTGCTGCGGCAGGCCCCGGCCGGCCCGGTGTCGTACACCTTCACACTCGACACCAAGGGCCTGGTGGCCCAGCAGCGGGCGGACGGCTCGATCGCGTTCGTCAGGCCCGACGGCGGTGACCCCGAGCTGGTCATGCCGGCGCCGTACATGTACGACAGCGCCAAGGACCAGGCCACCAGCACCGCGGTCAGCCAGCGGGTGCAGCAGATGTACGGGCAGACCACGGTGACCGTCTCGGCGGACGCCTCGTGGCTGCGCGACCGGGCCCGGACGTACCCGGTGGTGATCGACCCGACCATCAAGATCCAGCCGTGCCGACCGAGGCCCAGGACGTACAGATCTCCTCGGGCGCCACCACCACCAACTTCGCCAGCACGTACCAGCTGAAGGTCGGCACCGGCTCGAACGCGACCTGGCGTTCGCTGCTGAAGTTCGATGTCAGTCAGATCCCGGCGAACACCCCGATCGACGATGCCGAGGTGATGACCTACTACGACCAGAGCCTGGACGGCATCTACGCCAACAACGTGCCGATGGAGGTCCAGCGGGTCAAGACGAGCTGGACCGAGGGCACCGCCACCTGGGGCACCATGGCCGCGCAGGGTGACACCTCGTTGACCGGCAACATCGTGACCGTCGACGACGGCGACACCAACGCCACGGCCAAGGGCACCTGGACCGCCTCCACCAGCAACCTGACCGCGTATGCCGTGGGCACCGACTACCGCGTCAACAGCGACGCGGTGACCGGTGACACCTACACCTGGACGCCGAACGTCACCGAGGCCGGTGAGTACAAGGTCGAGGCGCACTACGTCGGTGCCTCCGACCGGGCGGACGCGGCGCCGTACACCGTCTACTCGAAGGGCGGCGCGGTCAAGACCGTCAAGGTCGACCAGCGTCAGCCGAACGGCACAGGCGGCTGGTACAACCTGGGCTTCTACCAGTTCGACGCGGGCACCACCGGCAAGGTCGTGCTCGGTGACCAGGCGAGCAAGGCGGTCATCGCCGACGCGGTGCGGTTCAGCAAGAACGGCGCGCTCAAGGAGGCGTCGCACTCGAGCACCTGGCTGTCGTTCCCCGTCCGCACGTTGGTGCAGCAGTGGGCGACCGGCACCCAGCCGAACTACGGCGTGATGCTCAAGGCCAAGAACGAGGCGTTGGCCAGCCAGGGCGGCGCGATCTTCGAGGCTTCGGAGTACGCGTACATGAACGACCGGCGGGACTACAACCTGCCGAAGCTCGTCGTCACGTACGGCCGGCCTGGCGTGACGGTGAACCCGCCGACCACGATCACCTCGACCGGCGCCGTGCTGGACTGGCCCGCGTACAAGGACCCGGACGGGACCACCGGCACCGGTGACGACATCGTCGAGTACCAGGTGCATCGCAGCCCGAACCAGGTCTACACCCCGGGCGCCGCGACGCTGATCGCTCCGGTCTCGTCGAGCACGCTGTCCTTCCAGGACACCACGGCGACGCCGACGCCGGCCGACAAGACCAACCCGATGGACCGGCAGTTCTACTACTACATGGTGGCGGCCAAGACCGCCGACGGGCAGCTCATCCCCGGTCCGACGGTGCCCGCGATGCTGCCCAAGGCCGGCCAGATCACCAAGATCTTCCGGACCGGCGTCACCGACACCACCCTGTCGAAGACGCTGAATACGACCAACGTCAACGTCTACGACGGTGACCCGTACGTCGGTGTCGGCAACAACTCCACCACCTACGGCGTCACCCGCGGCGTGGTGAAGTGGTCGAGCCTGGCCGGGGCCATCCCGACCACCGCCCAGGTCACCGGCGCCCAGCTGCGGATGTGGAACGTATCGCTCCAGCCCGGCACGGACCGGACCCAGTACGTCGACGTCTACCGGCTGAACAAGGGCTTCAGCGAGACCAAGGCGACCTGGAACACCAGCGACGGCACCACCGCCTGGACCGCGGGTGGCGACTACGACACCTCCTGGTCCGCCGGCTTCAACGGGTTCGCCAACGACCCGGAGTGGGAGACCTGGGACGTCACCACCCCGGTGAAGAACTGGGTCGCCACCCCGGCCAACAACTACGGTCTGCTGCTGCGGATGCGCGACGAGGTCAATCAGAACGCCCGGGCGATGATGCTCGCCTCCGAGGCCGAGGACTCGATGTTCGAGCCGACGCTGGAGGTCACCTACCTCGAGCAGACGCCGGAGTCCACGTACTATGCGGCGGACACCCCGACCGATCTCGCCCCGTCGTCGACCTACACCACCCCGGTGTCGGTGTCGAACCGACGCAGGCGGCCTGGAAGGCGACCGACTGGGAGCTGGCGTACCAGTGGAGCCGGGCCAACGGCGAGCCGGTGAACGACGCCGCCGCGGTGGTCGCGACCCCGCTGCCGGCGGACATTCCGGTGGGTGGCACGGTCGACCTGACCGCGCAGGTCAAGACCCCGGCCAGCACCACCGAAGGCAACAAGCGTACCGACTACGTGCTGAGCTGGCAGCTGCGGAACAAGCTCACGGGCCAGTGGCTGTCGCAGACCGCGCCGATCGCGGCCCTGCCGCAGAACGTCGCCGTGGTGGAGCCGACCTCCGACCAGCTCGGCTTGGAGAAGTTCTACTCGTACGCGGGGAAGAACACCGGTGCCGGTGGCACCCTGATGAACAACCTGTACTCCGGCAACACGGTGTGGTCGTACAACGCCTTCGGCAACCCGTCGCGCGGCCTGTCGACGTTCGTGCGGATGTCCTACAACTCGCTGGACACCTCCGACACCGTCGCCGGGTACGGCTGGTCACTCCAGGCGTCGTCGATGATGCGGCTGGGCAGCCCACTGGACTTCCACCCGAATCCGAACCCCACCAAGATCACCATGACCGACGGTGACGGCACCAGCCACTGGTTCACCTGGGACTCGACCACCTCGACGTGGCAGAGCCCGAAGGGCGTGCACCTCTACCTGGAGAAGATCACCACCACCGACTGCAAGCCGAACACGCAGGAGCCGAAGGCCTGGCGGCTGACCAAGCCGGACCGGACGCAGTTCTGGTACGACTGCGAGGGCTTCCTCACCAGCACGGTGGACAAGAACGGCAACACGATGACGTTCACCTACGAGGAGCGGAAGTCCAACAACAAGCCGACCAAGTTCCTCCGCTACATCACCGACGCGGCCGGCCGGCAGACCCTGACGATCGACTACTACGCCAAGGGTCAGACCTACGACTACATCAACGACACCACCTGGGCTCGGGTGTCCGGTGCGACCAACCTGACCAACCCGAAGATCATCGACCACGTCTCGCAGATCACCGACATCTCGGGCCGGAAGCTGACCTTCACGTACACCGACAAGGGCCTGCTCGGCGAGCTGATCGACGGCGCCGGCTCGAGCGGCACGATGGGCGCGCCGAAGACGTTCAAGTTCGCCTACGACATGACCCAGGGCAACAAGAACGTCAAGCTGGTCAAGGTCACCGACCCGCGGGGCAACGCCACCAACCTGGCGTACAACTACCCGCAGACCGGCGACGACCCGAAGTTCCACTGGACCACCAAGTCGTACACCGACCGGCTCGGCTACCCGACGTCCTTCGCGTACACCGACCCGGACGGGGGCCAGACCATCAACGCGACGGTGACCGACGCGGAGAACCACGCGACGGCCTATGTGATGGACGGCTACGGCCGGCCCACGCAGACCACCAACGCGAAGAACCAGGTCACCAAGCTCGAGTGGGACGGCGACCACAACGTCACCAAGCTCACCGAGAACAACGGTGCTGCGTCGACCTGGGCGTACGACGCCAAGACCGGCTACCCGACGGAGATCAAGGACGCCGAGGCGGTCAAGAACGGCACGGCGGGCACGGTGCTGGCCTACCAGCGCCAGCTCAACGGCTACGTCGCCGACCTCACCGAGAAGACCAGCCCCGAGGGGCGCAAGTGGAGCTTCGGCTACACGCCCGCGGGTGACCTGGCGACCGTCACCGACCCGGTGGGTAACTCGACCGCGACGGCCGGCGACTACACCACCACCAACACCTACGACGCCTGGGGGCAGCTCGACACGGCGAAGGACGCCAACGGCAACGGCACCAAATACAGCAGCTACGACGCCAACGGCTACCCGCAGACGATCACGGACGCCCTGACCAGGGCGACCACCTTCGTCTACGACGTCCGCGGCCAGGTCACCAAGGTCACCGACGCGCTGGGCAAGAACACCACCCAGTCGTACGACACCTACGGCCGACCGCTCGACAGCAAGACGCCGAAGGATCAGGCGGCCGGGGTGTTCATCACCACGCCGGCGCCGACGTACGACGCGAACGACAACGTCACGCAGTCGACGGCGCCGAACGGCGCCATCGGGACCGCCTCCTACGACGCCGCCGACGAACTCACCTGGAGCAAGTCTCCGGTGGACGTGGCGGGCGATCCGGAGCGCATGTCGTCGTTCACATACGACAAGGTCGGCAACCTGCTCAGCACGACCGAGCCGAAGGGCAATCTGACCACCTCGGACCTGACCGACTACCTGACGACCAACGCGTACGACGAGATCTACCAGTTGACCTCGGTGACCAACGCCAAGGGTCAGAAGATCACCTATCAGTACGACACCGTCGGCAACGTGGAGAAGGTGGTGAACCCGCGCAAGAACGCGACCGCTGACACCCTCGACTACACGTCGACGATGATCTACGACCTGGCGCACCGGGTCACCAAGGCCACGGATGCCGCTGGCAAATTCACCAGCAGCACCTACGACAAGGACGGCCTGGTCACCGCCAGCACCGACCAGCTCGGCAACACCACGCTGGTCACCCTCGACCCACGGGGCAAGCCGACCGAGGTCAAGGTGCCGTACAAGAACGACGCCGGGACAATCTCGTACCGGACCACCAGGTACGAGTACGACCAGATGGGCAACGCCACCAAGGTCATCAGCCCGCGCGGTGTGGCGACCACCGACGACCCGGACGACTTCGCCCAGGTCACGGTCTATGACGAGCTGAACCGGGTCAAGGAGACCCAGTCGGCGTACGACAAGGACGACACCCGCTACACCACGACGGACAAGACCACCTACGCGTACGACGCGGTGGGCCGGTTGGCGACGATGTCGGCACCGCCGTCGGCGGGCAGTCGGTGCGCAACGACACCACGTACAGCTACTACGACAACGGGTGGACGAAGGCCTCGGCCGACGCGTGGGACATCGTCACCTCGTACGACTACAACGAACTGGGCGCGCAGACGGCCCGGACGCTGACGTCGGCGGGTGGCTCGTCCAACCGGACCATGAGCTGGTCGTACTTCCCAGACGGGAAGCTCAAGTCTCGGTCGGACGACGGGGTGCCGGTCGGTAAGCAGGTGGTGCTGGTCGACAACTCCGACTTCAACAACACCACGGCGACGGGCACCTGGCCGGCGGCCTCCACCGCCACCAACAAGTACGGCTCGAACTACGCCACCCACGCGGCTGGGACGGGCAGCAACGTGTTCACCTGGCAGTTGAACGTGCCCCAGGCGGGCAGCTACCAGGTGTACGCCCGCTTCCCGACGGTGTCGGGGGCGGCGACCGACGCGAAGTACACGGTCACCTCCAGCGCGGGCCCGACGGTGAAGACGGTCAACCAGACCGCCGGTGCCGGCACCTGGGTGAGCCTCGGCTCGTTCAGCTTCGCCGAGGGCAACGCGCAGAAGGTGACGCTGTCGGACCAGGCCACGGGCACGGTGGTGGCGGACGCGGTGAAGCTGGTCCGGGACAACTCCGCCGATGTCGACAACGAGAAGCACGACTACAGCTACCGGTACGACACCAACGGCAACCTGACCACGATCACGGACGCCTCCCCGGCCCCCCGGGTCGACAGCTACGCGGTGACGTACACGGGGTTGAACCAGGTCGACAAGGTCACCGAGTCGAAGTCGGGTGCGGTGGTGAACACGACGTCGTTCACCTACAACGAGAACAGCGCGCCGTTGACCACCAGCCACGACAAGCAGTACTCGTCGTACGAGTACGACGTGCGTGATCTGGTGTCGAAGGTGACCAACGGCAAGTCGGCCACCGACGCGTCGCCGAAGGCCACGACGTACACCTACACCGACCGGGGCGAAAAGCTGCGGGAGGTCAAGGGCAACGCCAACACCGTCGACTACACGTACTTCCTCGACGGGCAGCTGAAATCCCAGACGGAGAAGAAGCCGAACGGGACGTTGGTTTCCGACTCGACCTTGGACTACGACCTCAACGGCAACCGCTCGCACGACGTCACGAAGAAGATGAACGCCGACAACCACGGCGCTTATCTGACCACCACGAGTGACTTCACCTACGACCCGCGGGACCGGTTGGCGTCGCTGACGAAGACGGGTGACGGCGCGGGCACGGAAACCTACGTACACGACGCGAACAACAACGTCACCAGTCAGACGGTCAAGGGCACGTCGACCACCTTCAACTACGAACGCAACCGGCTGCTCACCGCGGTGGCCGGGGGTGCGACGGCGTCGTACAACTACGACCCGTTCGGCCGCCTCGACACCGTCACCGCGGCCGGGACGGTGATCGAGCGCAACGTGTACGACGGGTTCGACCACGTGGTGGAGAACCGCAAGAACACCGGCACCGCCACATCGGTCACGAAGTACACGTTCGACCCGATGGACCGCACGTCGACCAAGACCACGGATGCCGGCGGTGCCAAGGAGAAGACCACCACGTTCAACTACCTCGGCCTGTCGAGCGAGGTCCTGGACGAGGAGGTCGCCGGGAAGCTGACCAAGTCCTACCAGTACTCGCCGTGGGGCCAGCGCCTGTCGCAGGTCACCCACAACACCGACGGCACCGACGAGGACGCCTACTACGGCTACAACCCGCACACCGATGTGGAGACACTGACCGACAAGACCGGTGACACGAAGGCCACCTACGGCTACACCGCGTACGGCAAGAACGACGACGCCCAGTTCACGGGCATCGACAAGCCGGACACGGCGGACCCGACCAAGGAGCCGTACAACGCCTACCGGTTCAACGCCAAGCGGTGGGACCAGTCCTCCGGCAACTACGACATGGGCTTCCGCACCTACAGCCCAGGCCTCAACCGATTCCTGTCCCGCGACAGCTACAACGGGGCACTTGCCGACATGCACCTCGGCAGCAACCCCTTCACCGGAAACCGATACGCCTTCGGCGGCGGCAACCCCATCAGTTGCGTCGAGATCGACGGTCACGACTTCTGGGGAGCAGTCGGCGAACTGTGGTCGGGTTGGCAGGACGGCACGGGTAATTACCTCGGCGACAAGTGGGACGGGGCCAAGAGCTTTGTCAGCGATCCCGCCGGCGCGATCGAGGCCACGGCCGCCGAGGCTGAATACTGGACCGGACGAACCGGGGATCCGATTCTGGGTGCCGGCTGCGCGGCCACCGGCCTCTGCTCTGTTGCTACGGATTGCCTCTCGGGCGAGTGGTACGACTGCGGTTACGGTGCGAGCCAGACGGCGATGGACGCCACGGTCGCCGTGGCGGCTGCTTCGGTTACGGAAGGAGTGGGAGGGCTCGTTGGTGGGCCACTGAGAGCCGCCGCCGCCGTGAAGAAGTTGGTGGATGCTCCCGATGTTCCGTCTGCCCCGTCGTTCGAAATCACTACTAAGAATCTTGACAGCGGGCATAAGAACTTTCGGCGAAGCGCCGAGTTCAACGGGACTACGTACAAGATCAACACCGGTCATGGCTTCAATCGAGAGCATGATTCTGGAGGCGACCTTAGGAACACGTCACTGAGCCCCGACCAAGTGGAGACCGCCATAATTCGGGATATCGACAACTATCGCTCAACGGGTGGTGTCATGCCCCAGGCGGGCCCGGGAGTAAACCCGCTGAACCGGACGATCAATGTCGACGGCATTTCGATCACCTATCGCACTGTGCAGACCGGTGCGAACGAGGTCCGAGTAGCCACCTACTGGCCCAACCCGTAGAGTTAGCGAGTTGAGGCGCAGTATTGGAAGGATCAAGGATGAACTCATTGCTGGACCTGGCGCGACGCCTTGTGGGGCCGGAATACGGCGAGAGCAGCAATGCCGGGAGGAATGAGCTCGAGAACCGGTTCGTGGAGAAGGTGACGTTCGCTTCCGCGGATGAGATCGTCGACATGTTGGATGTGATGCTGGCTGAGGATTGGATGGCGCTTCCGGCGTGGGCTCGTAACCTCGCCTTCCGTCTTGCCTGCTTGCAACGGCCCAACGACGTGACGCTGTTGCGCAACGCAGCCGATGATCTTCTCTATTTTGGGCCAGACTGGGACGAGATCGCATATGAGCTGCGACGCCGAGCCGACTCCATAGAAGGTGGGTCGAGCCACTAAAGCGAAGAAGCCCGCTGGCGAAGCCAGCGGGCTTCTTCGTGGCAGGTGAACGTCCGCCGAATTCGCGCGCGAGTTCGCGCCGTGCTCGGGATGCTTACGCGCACCCCGAAGACTGCAAGGGCGAGGTGCAGGTAAACTTCAAGGTGGTTGAACTCTGATGTGCCCCGCGTTTTCCGGACAGCCGATCAGCAACTAATTCATGCTGCGAGCTGGCAGTTCAGGAACGTCACCATGGTGGAAATTGACGGTCACGATCCGTGTCCTGGCGGTGGCGGCGGATGCTATTACGACGGCACCACTACCGAGCACGACGGCGTTGCCCCGGTGCAGCCTGTGGTCATCGATTCCGACAAGGGGCTGTGCTCGCTAACTGTGCCCCAATCAACGATTCGATTGATGATTACTATCGTGAGAACGACTGCCAAGGGTTCACCGTTGGCAACGTCCTTGGCCTCGTCAACCTCAGCCCTTGCGGTCAGAGTCGTGATGAGGTCGAACGGTCACTGCTGCAGCAGGTGGCTCGTCTTCAGCTGGAACGTGATCGTGGACACGCGTTCACCCTGCCCTTCCTTCCGGTTGGCGAAGAAGCTCCCGACAACGAAGAGATCGGCGAGCGGTTGGCGCGCCACATCGGCAGCGACCAGGCAAAACACGGTTTTGGGAAGCTCTCGACCGACGAGGTGGGGGTGCAAATCGAAAGGTTGCTCGACCGTTTCGCGGCAGGTGAGGAGGGGGTTGATGAGTAAAGTACTCAGAGAGGGTGAGGCTAGTACGGCAGCCGCCATTGGCTAGTTGACCAGGGCGTATGCGCGGCTGAGTCGGGTGCGTTGGTGGAACCAGCGTGAACGGGCTTGGTGGCGGCGGCGCCAGGTGCTCCAGTGGTGGGCGTGGTCGGGCGGTGTCGGTTGATGCTGCAGTCTGGCCAGGAGTCGTCGTGTTTCGGGG
>JAEVHO010000135.1 GCA_016802835.1 Micromonospora sp. ATA32
CCCGCACGCACGACGACTACGCGTTCCAGCTGCGGGCCACCGCGGCCGAGATGGGGTTCGGCGCGGACGACGCGTACCTGGCCGCGGTGCCGGTCGCACGGGGCAGCGCAGGCTGGCGGCCACGGAGCGGACCGGGTCGGGACGGTTGTCGCCGGCCGACCGGGCCAGTCCCGTGCCGGCCGCGGCGATCAGGACCGTGAGGACGACTGCTCCCAGGGCCCCGCGCCACCTCATCGGGTCAGCAGCGGCGCTACCCGCTGCTCCAGCCACTGCCGGGTGACCACGCCCCGCTGCCGGTCGACGATGCGGCCGTCGCGGTCCACCACGAAGGTCTCCGGCACACCTCGGACGCCCCAGTCGATCGCCCGGGTGCCGTCCGGGTCGGGCAGCACGGTCAGCCCGGTGGCGCCGGTCTCGTCCAGCAGCGCGCGGACCGCCTCGCTGCCGTCCCGGACGTTCACCCCGACCAGTCGCAGCCCCTGCGGGGACCAGCGTCGCCCGGCGTCGACCAGCAGTGGCAGCTCGTCACGGCAGGGCCCGCACCAGGAGGCAAAGACGTTGACCAGCAGCACATGGCCGCGGGCGTCGGCCAGGTCGAACCGGCCCCCGTCCAGCGTGGTGCCGGAGAGAGTGGGGGCCGGCTCGGGCGTGGGCCCGGCGCCGGCGGCCGGCGGCGCCGAGGGCGACCGCAGCCCGAGGGCCATGACCGTGCCGACGGCGACGTGACCGTCAGCACCACCGCCGGCCCGGCGCGGAGCAGGCGTGTTCGCCGAAGGCCGGGACGCTCACGTTGCGGCTCCGGTGCCGACGCGACCGGCGTGGGGCGGGCGCTGGCACCCGGGGTAGGTGTCCGGCGCCGCGAGCGGGCCGCGCCGATCGCCGACAGGAGTCCCCCCGTGGCGGTCAGCGCCCCTCCGGCCCAGAGCAGGCCGACCAGCGGGTTGACCGCGAGCCGCAGGGTCGCGCTGCCACTGTCCGGGGCGACAGCGATCAGGGTGACGTAGGTGTCCCGGAACAGCCCGGTGTCGATCGCCGGTTCGGTGACGGCGGTGTCGCGGGCGGGGTGGTAGCGCAGGGCCGGGGTGACGGTCCGCTCCGCGCCGTCCGCCTCGGTGAGCTGGAGCCGCGCGTGCACCGCCATGCCGCCACTGCCGCCCGCCCGGTCGACCCCGAGCAGGCGTACGGTCACGTCGGCCACCTGCAGTACCTCGCCGGTGCGGATGGTCCGTTCGGTGTCCCGGCCGTACGCGGAGGATCCGGCGACGCCCACCGCGACCAGGGCGATCCCGGCGTGCGCGACCAGCCCGGCGAGCCTGGCCGGTCTCCGGTCCCTGGCCGACGGCGGCAGCCGGTCGACCAGTTCTCCGGCCACGCCGGTGAGTACGAACGCGGCCGCGCCGAAGGCGGTGAGCGCGGGCAGGCCGGGTTGGCTGAGCAGCCCCACCGCGGCGACGGTGGCCAGCGCCACGCCGCCGGGCACCACGAGTCTGCGCAGCGCCCGCGTCCGGTCGCGGACCCGCAGGGCCGGCGTCATTCCCATCACCAGCAGCACCGCGATCGCCAGCGGCACCGCCGTCCGCTGGTAGTAGGCCGGACCAACCGAGGTGCGCAGCCGCCGAGCGGGCCGGAGACCAGCGGGAAGATCGTGCCGATCAGCACCACCGCCGCGGTGGTGGTCAGGAGCATGCCGTTGACCAGCACGGCCGTGTTCCGGGACAGCACGGGCGCGCTGGTGAGGTTGGCCCGTTCGGGGGCGCGCCGACCGGTCAGCACGGTCGACACGACGACCGCCAGCAGCACGAAGCCGAGCAGCATCGGCCCCAGCGGTGAGTCGGTGAAGGCGTGGACGCTGGCCACCGCACCGGACCTGGTGAGGAAGGTGCCGAGTAGCACCAGCACGAAGCTCGCGCAGGCCAGCACCAGGTTCCACCCGGCCCGGCCGGTGGCCCGACCGAGGGCGGTGTGCAGGAAGGCGGTGGCGGTCAGCCAGGGCAGCAGGGAGGCGTTCTCCACCGGGTCCCATGCCCAGTAGCCACCCCAGCCCAGCACCGCGTACGACCACCAGGCGCCCAGCCCGATGCCGGCGGTCAGTGCCGCCCAGGCCACAAGCGCCCAGGGGCGGGCGGCCCGCAGCCAGCCACGCCCCTCGCGGCCGGCCAGCGGCGCGGCGAGCGCGAAGGCGAATGGCACGACCAGGCCGATGTAGCCGGCGTAGAGCAGGGGCGGGTGCACTCCCATCGCCGGGTGCTGCTGGAGCAGCGGGTTGGGTCCGGGGCCGTCGGTGGGCACCGGACTCACCTCGCGGAACGGGTTCGCGGCGAACGAGGACAGCGCGAAGAAGAACATGGTCACCGCGCTGACGACCACCATCGCGTATGCGTGCAGCCGGGCCGGGTACCGGCGTCGGGCCAGCAGGGCCGCGTACCCGCCGAGGATCAGCAGCCAGAGCAGCAGGGAACCGTCCAGTGCGGACCAGAGACTCGTCAGGGTGTAGTACAGCGGCACCTGGCGTCCGCCGTTCTCCGTCACGAAGCGGACGCTGAAGTCGTGCCGGAGCAGCGCCGTCTCGAGCAGTCCGCAGGCGACGGCGGCGGTCGCCAGCGTCGCGGCGGTGGCCAGGCGGGCCGGCCGGGTGGGCGCGGCGAACAGGGCCACCCGCAGCCAGAGCAGGGCGGTCAGGGTGGCGCAGAGCAGCCCGACCGCGAGGCTCGACGTGCCGAGTTCACCGAGCATCAGGCGGCTCCGCCGGGGAGGTGGACGGACGGTACTCGTTGCCGTGCCGGACCAGGACGCGGTCGGAGCGGAACCTGCCGTCCGCCGACAGTGTGCCCTCGATGACCGCCCCCTCACCCTCCCGGAACGTCTCCGGCGGCACGCCACGCTGCTCGACGGTGATCTCGTGACCGCCCTCGGCGAGGCGGAACACCACCAGGTCTCCGTCGCGGCGCAGCGATCCGGGCACGACGTCGCCGCCGAGGCGTACCCGTTCCCGGGCCCCGTCCGGGTCGCCGAGCACCTCGCCGGGGGTGCGGTAGTAAGTGAGGGTGTCGCGCAGCGCGCTGGTGACCAGCAGCGCGCCGGCGGCGAGGAGCACGGCGACCACGGCGGTCCGACCCGCCCGGCGACGGATCATCCGACCCGGACCGGGACGCGTTCGGGGGCGGGGGACGGGTCGAGTGCGAGCCGGCGTTCCAGCCGGACCACCCGGTGCAGCAGCACGCAGAACGCGGCGAGCGTCGCGGCGGCCACGGCGAGAAGCAGGGCGCCGCCCATCCGGGGGTCGATCGGCGGACGATCCGGGGCGAGCACGGTCGCCTGCTGGTGCAGCGACCGCCACCAGACGACGGAGAAGTGCACCACCGGGACGAGAATGAAGCCTGCCACGCCGACCACCGCCGCCCGGCGTGCCACCCGGTGGTCGCCCCCGTCGCGCGCGTCGGTCCGTTCGCCCACCGCTCGGCGCAGGGCCAGATAGCCGGTGTACGCGAGCAGCAGCAGGGCGGTGCTGACCAGTCTCGGGTCCCACGCCCACCAGGTGCCCCAGACCAGATGTCCCCAGAGCGACCCGGTGGCGATCGCGACGGCGGTCAGGCTCACCCCGATCTCGGCGCCGGCCCGGGCGAACCGGTCCCAACGGAGGTCGCCGCTGACAAGGTAGGCCCCGCTGGCCGCCAACACGACGGCGAACGCGGCGTAGGCCACCCAGGCGGCGGGGACGTGCAGGTACATCAGTCGCTGCGCCTGGCCCTGCACCTCGTCCGGTGGTGCCAGCCATCCGCCGGCCACCGTCGCCGCCGCGGCGAGTCCGCCGGCGAGCCAGGCCATCGTCCGTCGCCCGGCGGCGGCTCGGGCGGTATCGGCGACGAGGTCCACGGTGCGGGCTCCCATGATCTCCCTGTCCGCGCCGCAGGCGCTTGCCGGATGGTCCGCTGCACGTCCACCATAAATGCCGCGAAGTAGACTTATCCGGTTATAGGGAGGAAAGCATCTAAAACCTGGCGTGTGCGTCTAGTGTCGCTCCCGGTGGAGACGACAGCGGAGATGACCAGCAGCGCGGCCCGGTCCGCCGGGCGGCGTCGTCGACCACGTGCGCTCCCGGCGGTGGCGTCGCTGTACGGCCTGCTCCTGCTAGCCGGCTGTGCCGGAAACATGCCGTCCGCCCTGAATCCCGGTGGCACCGGGGCGGCCCGCGTCGCCGGCCTGTGGTGGCTGCTGTTCTGGATCTCCGTGGCGGTCTTCGTCGAGGTCATGGCGCTGCTGATCTGGGCGCTGGTGTTCCGGCGGGGCAATGCCCGCGTCCGCCACGGTCAGCCGCTGCGCTTCGTCACGATCGCCGGCGCCGGCCTGCCCTTCGTCATCCTCGTCGCCGTCTACGGCGTGGGTCTGCGCGACCTCGCCGCCCTGGGCGAGGCCCCCGGCCCGGACGCCCCCGCCGTGGAGGTGACCGGCCACAAGTGGTGGTGGGAGGTGCGCTACCCGGGCGCCTCGGGAGCCACCGCCAACGAGATCCACATTCCCGTCGGCGAGCGGGTGAGGGTACGCCTGCGTACGGACGACGTGCTGCACAGCTTCTGGGTTCCGCAGCTCATGCCGAAGACGGACCTGATCGCCGGCGAGACCCGGGAGACCTGGCTGCACGCGGAGCGGGCCGGCAGCTACCGCGGCCAATGCGCCGAGTACTGCGGCAACCAGCACGCCCACATGGCCTTCCTGGTCGTGGCGCAACCTCGCGCCGACTTCGACACCTGGCTGGCCCGCCTGAACGCCCCGGCGCGGTCGCCCGAGACCGACACCGAGCGCCGGGGTCAGCAGGCGTTGGTGCAGGGCACCTGCGCCGCCTGCCACGCGGTCCGCGGCACCACCGCCCGGGGCCGGGTGGGACCCGATCTGTCGAACGTCGGTTCCCGGTGGAGCATCGGCGCCGGCGCGGTGCCCAACGACGCCGGTCACCTCGGCGGCTGGATCGCCAACTCCCAGACGGTCAAGCCCGGCAACGCCATGCCCCCGCAGCCGGTCGACGCCGCGCAGTTGCCCGATCTCATCGCGTACCTGCGGTCGCTGGAGTAGGTCGGGTAGGGAGACGATGTCCACGACCACCACACCATCGCCCGGCGCCAGCCGGGAGGACCTGGCGCGACTGGCGGAACACTGGGGCGAGCGGCCCTCACTTCGGGCCTGGTTCGCCACGGTCGACCACAAGAGGATCGGCCGACGTTACCTGGTGACCGCCGGGTTCTTCTTCGTCCTCGCCGGGCTCAACGCCCTGGTGATGCGCACCCAGCTCGCCCGGCCCGAGGCGGGCGTCGTATCGCCTCAGGAATACAACCAGCTCTTCAGCATGCACGGCATCGCGATGATCTTCCTCTTCGCCACGCCGATGCTCTTCGGCTTCGGCAACTTCCTGGTCCCCCTGATGATCGGCTCCCGGGACATGGCGTTTCCGAGGTTGAACGCGTTCGGCTACTGGGTCTTCCTGTTCGCTGGCCTGTTCATGTGGGCGAGCCTGCCCTTCGGCGCCGCCCCCAACAACGGTTGGTTCGCCTACGTCCCACTCAGCGGGGAGCAGAACAACCCCGGCCTCCACATGGACGTCTACGCGCTCGGGCTGCTCTTCCTCGGCATCTCCACCACCGCCGCGGCGATCAACTTCATCGTCACCGCGCTCAAGCTGCGCGCCCCGGGGATGTCGCTGAACCGGGTGCCGCTGTTCGTCTGGGCGATCGTGGCCACCGCGTTCATGGTGATCTTCGCGTTGCCGGCGCTGAACCTCGACAATGCGATGCTGTTCCTGGACCGGCGGTTCGGCACCCACTTCTTCGACCCGGCCGCCGGGGGCAACGTGCTGCTCTGGCAGCACCTGTTCTGGATCTTCGGACATCCCGACGTCTACATCATCGTCATGCCTGCGCTGGGCATCGTCTCCGCCGTGCTGCCCGCCTTCACCCGCCGGGGGGTGGTCGGCTACCCGCTGATCGTGTTGTCCATCGTGGCGATCGCGATCATCTCGTTCGGGGTCTGGGTGCACCACATGTTCGCCACCGGGCTGCCCCAGCTGTCGTACAGCTTCTTCAGCGCCGCCAGCACGGTCATCACGATTCCGTCCGGGCTCCAGATCTTCGCCTGGCTGGCCACCATGCTGCTGGGCCGGCTGGTGATCAGGGTGCCGCTGCTGTTCGTCATCGGCTTCGTCGTGACCTTCGTGCTCGGCGGTTTCACCGGCGTGATGTTCGCGTTGACCGCGTTCGACCAGCAGGTCACCGACTCCTACTTCGTGGTGGCGCACTTCCACTACGTGCTGATCGGCGGCGCGGTCTTCCCGATGCTCGCCGGCATCTACTACTGGCTGCCGAAGATCACGGGGCGGATGTACCACGAGCGGTTGGGCCGCTGGGCGTTCTGGCTGGTCTTCGCCGGCATGCACGTCACCTTCTTCCCGATGCACCTCTACGGCCTTTTCGGAATGCCGCGGCGGGTCTACACCTACCGCAGCGAGCCCGGCTGGGCCGGCTGGAACCTGGTCAGCACGGTGGGGTCATACCTGCTCGCCGTCGGGCTGCTGCTCGTTCTCGTTGGCGTGGTGCACGCGGTGCGCCGGGGCCGGCCGGCCCCGGCGGACCCGTGGGACGGCGACAGCCTGGAGTGGTCCACCGCGTCTCCGCCCGAGCCGCACAACTTCCCCGTCCTACCCCGGGTGCACAGCCTGCACCCCATGTGGGACGAGCGGACCGCCGAGTCCGTCGGTCCGGGCGCCACCAGCGACCGCATCCTCAGCGAGGGGCGCCACACCCTGTTCACCAGCGAGCTGGACGCGCACCCCGAACGGGCGGTGCAGATGCCGGAGCCGACCCTCAAGCCACTTGTGCTCGCCGCCGCGCTGCTGCTCTTCTTCACCTCGATGCTCTTCGCCTGGTACCCGGTGGCGGCGGTCGCCGCGCTGACGGTGGCGGCGACGATCGCAGTCTGGCTCTGGCCGCCCCGCCCTCTCGAACAGGATCTGAAGGTGGTGCCATGACGGGTCACGGTGGAGTCGTGGCGGCGGCCACCGGCGCCGAGGCGTTGAGTACCGAGCTGCCTGTCGGCCGGTCCACCGGCTGGTGGGGCATGGTGATGTTCGTGGCCACCGAGGCCACCCTGTTCGCCTGCCTGCTCGGCAGCTACTTCTACCTCCGCTTCCAGTACGGCCCCCAGTGGCCGCCGAACGGCATCGGCGACCCGGAGCTGCTCAAGCCGCTGGTGATGACCGCAGTGCTGCTTCCCAGCAGCCTGCCCGTGGTCTGGGCGGAGCACGGCATCCGGCAGGGCCAGCGGTGGCGCCTGCGGTGCGGGCTTGCCGCCACCATGGTGCTCGGCGCGACTTTCCTGGCTCTGCAGGCCACCGAGTACGCCGAAAAGCTCAAGCACTTCACCATGACCACCGACGTGTACGGCTCGCTCTTCTACCTGATCACCGGCTTCCACGGGCTGCACGTCCTGGTCGGCCTGACCATGATCGGCTGGCTGCTCGCCACCTCCCTGCGCGGCGGCAGCTTCGGCGCCCACCGGCACGAACGGGTCCGCAACGCCGCCATCTACTGGCACTTCGTCGACCTGGTGTGGATCGCCATCCTGTTCACCATCTACCTCTCCCCACGACTGTGATGAGCACCCCACCCGGCCCCCACGCCCGCCTGACCGGCGGGCTGCTGCTCTGGTTCGGCGTGCTCGGCGGCGCCGTCGCCTGGGCGGTGCACCTGCTGGCCGCCTGGGGCCTCGACGAGCTCGCCTGTGCCGCCGGCTCCGAGCGCGTCTCCGCCGTACCGCTCGTGCAGGCCGTCGGGCTCGCGGTGGTGATCCCGGCCCTGGTCACCGTGGGGTCGCTGCTGGTCGCCGCGCTGGTGTGGCGGCGCACCATGCGGGCGCAACGGGCCGGCGCCCAGGACCGGGCGTTCGGCCGGTCCCGGATGCTCGCCGTGGTCGGCGTCTGGGCCAACCTGCTGTTCCTGACCATCATCGTGCTCAGCGGGATTGCCGTGCTGGTGCTGCCGCCATGTCAGCGCTGACCCTCCACCGGGCCCACGAGCCCGGCCAGACCTCCGTGGCCGACGGTCTGCTGACCATGCTGGCGGTCGTCACGGTCTGCCTGCTGCTGGCCGGCTACGGGCGGGGCGTCCAGGAGCTGTGGGCCCGGCGCGGCCGCGGCCGCGTCGTACCGGCCTGGCGAGCGGGCGCATTCGGCGTCGGCGTCATCGTGGTGCTCGCCGCGCAGCAGGGGCCGGTGCACGAGATGGCGGAGTCCTCCTTCGCCGGCCACATGGTCCAGCACATGCTGTTCGTCTCACAGCGGGTCCGCTGCTCGCGGCCGGCGCCGCCGGACTGCCGCTGAGCCTGGCCGCGCCGCTGCCGCTGCGCCGGCTGCTGGCCCGGTGGCGGGTGACACCGGCAGTGCGCCGCCTGCGCCGCCCCACCACGTACGCCCTGCTGGCCGGTGGCGGGCAGACCGTTGTGCTCTGGTTCTGGCACCTGCCGGGGCCGTACGTCGCCGCCGTGGACCGACCCGCCGTGCACGCGGCCGAGCACCTCAGCCTCCTGGCGACGGCCTGGCTGTTCTGGGTGCCGGTGCTCGGTTCGCCGCGCCACCGCGCGCCCGCCCCCGGTGACGGTGCTGCTGCTGGTCGGCGCCATGCTGCCCGCCTCGGCGCTCGGCGCGGTGCTCACCTTCGCCCCCGGAGCCGGTCTATCCCGGCCGGGTGCTCGGCGCCGATCCGTTGGCCGACCAGCAACTGGCCGGCCTGCTGATGTGGGCACCAATGGACCTGGTCGTGCTGGTGACGGCGATGACCGTGTTCCTGCGCTGGCTCCTGCAAATGGACCACGACCGGGCCGACGGCCTGCTCGGCGGCCCGGCGCCTCGCGGAGCCGGCCCGGTGCGACCGGAGCCGGAACGGAAGGGACGGTGCGATGAGAAGGCTTCGTCGGCTCGGGGCGCTCGGCGCGGCCCTCACCCTGCTGCCGGTCGCCGCCGTCACCGGCTGCGCCTCGACCGCACCCCCGCCACCACCCGAGGTGCGGAACGGAAGCCCGGACAGGGGCGCCCAGCTGATAGCCCAGTACGGCTGCGGGTCGTGCCACACCATCCCCGGCGTCAACCGCGCCGACGGCCTGGTCGGCCCGCCCCTGACCCGCTTCGGCGCCCGCTCGTACATCGCCGGTCAGCTGCCCAACAACGCCGACAACCTGCGTCGCTGGATTTCCGACCCTCAGGCGGTCGAACCGGGCACCGCCATGCCGAAGCTGGGCGTCAGCGCCATCGACGCGCAGGACATCGCCGCCTACCTCTACACCCTGGACTGACCGATGCGGCAACCAACAGTGGCGCGGCAGTTGCCCGACCTGCACCCGCGCCGCGCCCTCGCGGTCGGCGCGGTGCTGGTGCTCGCCGCGGCACCGGTGGCGCTCGCCCCCGCACCGTCACCCGCGGAGTCACCGAGCCCGACCGCCGCCGCGCCGGCCTCCGGCGACCGGGGCACCCAGCTCTACCGTGAGCACTGCGCGAGCTGCCACGGCGAGCAGGGACAGGGCACGCAGCGGGGACCGTCCCTGGTCGGCGTCGGCCCCGCCTCGGTGGACTTCCAGCTCTCGACCGGACGAATGCCGGTGTCGCAGGAGGTGCAGCAGTCCCGGCGCCAGGAACCCGTGTTCTCGGCCGACGACATCGCGGCACTGGTCGACCATGTCACCAGCTTCGGCGGCGGCGGTCCGCAGATCCCCCGGGTCGCGCCCGGCAACCTCGCCTCCGGCCGGGAGATCTTCGCCGCCAACTGCGCACCCTGCCACGGCGCGACCGGCGCGGGTGCCGCCCTGACCAACGGGTGGACCGCACCGCCGCTGTACGACACCAGCGCCGTGCAGGTCGCCGAGGCGGTCCGGGTCGGTCCCGGCCTGATGCCGGTCTTCCCGAGCCAGGTGCTCGACGACCGGCAGGTCGACGACCTGGCCGCCTACGTACAGCGGCTGCGCAGCGAGCGGCTGGACCCGGGCGGCGACCCACTCGGGCGGCTCGGACCGTTGGCCGAGGGGCTGGTCGCCTGGGTGGCGGCGCTGGGCCTGCTGGTGGCCGCCGCCCGGTGGCTGGGCCGGAGGGCGGGGGAGTGAGCGGCCGGCATCCGTCGGCGATCGAGCAGGCAGCGAGCCGCCGCATCGTCGCCGCATTCCTCGTCAGCGCTGCCGGGGCCGCGGGCTTCGCCGTGACGTACGCGCTGGGCGGGAACACCCGGTGGGAGGGCATCTGCCTCGCGGTGGCCTTCGCCGGGCTGGCCGTGGGCCTGGCCGTTTGGGGACGACGACTCGTGCCGGTCGGCGGGTACGTCGAAGAGCACGAGGGTTTCACTCCATCCCCGACGGAGCAGGCGATGACCGCCGCGGTGCTGCAGGCGCAGGACAGTCCCGTACGCCGGCGGGGCCTACTCGCCGCGCTCGGGCTGGCGCTGACCGCGCTCGGCGCAGCGGCGCTGTTCCCGCTGCGCTCCCTGCTACCGTCCGACCGGGCCCGGCCGGTACGGGCGCTCAAGGACACCCCTTGGGGGCCGCGCGTGCGGCTGGTCGACGCCGTGGGACGACCGTTGCGGCCGGAGGACGTACCGGCAGACACCGTGGTCGCGGTCTTCCCCGAGGGCCACGTCGACACCGGCGACGGCCCCGCCTTCGCGGTGCGCCTCGAACCGCAGCGCTTTTCGCGGCCGCCCTCCGGGGGACACCTCGACGGTCTGGTCGTCTGGTCGCTGCTGTGCACACACGCCGGCTGTCCCGTCCGGCCCTACCTCAAAGGTGCCGGGCGGGTGCTCTGCCCCTGCCACCAGTCCTCGTTCGACCTGCTGGCAGGCGCCCGGCCGGTGGCCGGCCCGGCCGCCCGGGCGCTGCCCGGACTGCCGATCGAGGTCGGCCCGGACGGATTCCTCCGCGCCACCGGTGACTTCACCGCCCCACCTGGCGCCGGCTTCTGGAGCTCGCCGTGATCACCGACCGGCTGGCCCGGGCGTTGGACGACCGGCTGCGGCTCTCCCCGATCGCCCGCCGGGCGCTGGCGAAGGTCTTTCCCGACCACTGGTCGTTCATGCTGGGCGAGATCGCGCTCTACTCGTTCGTCGCGCTGCTCCTCACCGGCGTCTACCTCACCTTCTTCTTCGACGCCAGCAGCGCGGACCGGGTCTACCACGGCGACTACGCCCCGCTGGACGGCAGCACCACGTCCGCCGCGTATGCCTCTACGGTGCGGCTGAGCTGGGACGTCAGGGCCGGGCTGCTGATCCGGCAGACCCACCACTGGGCGGCGCTGGTCTTCGTCGCGGCGATCGTCCTGCACCTGGCGCGGATCTTCTTCACCGGGGCGTTCCGCAAACCCCGCGAGCTCAACTGGCTGATCGGCGTGACCATGCTGACCCTTGCCCTGGCCAACGGCTTCACCGGCTACTCCCTGCCGGACGACCTGGTCTCCGGCCTGGGCCTGCGGATCATCACCTCGGTGGTGGAATCCGTGCCGCTGGTCGGTGCGTGGCTGGCCTCCCTGGCCCTGGGCGGGGAGTTCCCCTCCGACGCGATGATCCCCCGGATGTTCGTCACCCACGTGCTGCTGGTGCCGGCCGTCCTCGTCGCCCTGATCTCACTGCACCTGGGCATCCTGATCCGGCAGAAGCACAGCCAGTTCCCCGGACCGGGGCGAACCGAGCACAACGTGGTCGGATCCCGGCTGTGGCCGAGCTACACGCTGCGCTCGCTCGCCCTGTTCGCCTGGTTGCTGGCGGTGCTGTTCGCCCTCGGCGGCCTGGTCCAGATCAATCCGGTCTGGCTCTACGGTCCGTTCGAACCGGCCCAGTCCACCGCACCGGCCCAGCCCGACTGGTACGTCGCGTGGGGTGACGGCGCACTGCGGCTGTTCCCACCCCTGGAGTTCCGCATCGCCGGGCATCTGGTGCCGGCCCCGTTCTTCCCCGGCGTGGTGCTCGGCGGGGTCACCTTCCTGGCGCTCTACGCCTGGCCGTTCGCCGAACGGTTCCGCACGAAGGACCGCCGACAGCACCACCTGCTCGACCGGCCCCGGGACCACCCGGTCCGCGTCGGCGTAGGGGTCGCCGCGCTGACCTTCTACGCGGTGCTGACGGTCGCCGCTGGGGACGACATCATCGCCCGGCTGGTGCGGGTGCCCGTCTACGACCTGTTGTCGCTGTTCCGGGTGCTGGTGCTCGTCCTGCCGCTGCTCGCAGGGCTGATCGCCTTTCTGCTCGCGCACGGTCGCCGCTGGGGACGACATCATCGCCCGGCTGGTGCGGGTGCCCGTCTACGACCTGTTGTCGCTGTTCCGGGTGCTGGTGCTCGTCCTGCCGCTG
>JAEVHO010000136.1 GCA_016802835.1 Micromonospora sp. ATA32
GGACTGGCAGCACAAGCTCTCGACACGGATCATCCGCGACAGCCAAGCGGTGTACGTCGAGGACCTGTGCGTCGTCGGTCTCGGCCGGACCCGGCTCGCGAAGTCCGTGCACGACGCCGGATGGGCGTCGTTCACGGCCATGTTGGAGTACAAGGCCGCCAGGTATGGGCGCACGTTCGGCCGGATGGACAGGTTCTTCCCGTCCACCCGGATGTGCTCGGGCTGCGGACGCATCAACGACAAGATGGCGCTCAACGTCCGAGCGTGGAACTGCCCCTGCGGGTCGACCCACGACCGGGACGTCAACGCGGCCATGAACGTGCTCGCGGCGGGACGCGCCGAGAGCCTAAACGACCGTGGAGCGCAGGTAAGACCACCAGCGATGGTGGCACCGCGCGGCGAAGCGGTAATCCACCCGGACGCCGCATGTTCCACACGCAGCGTGGAGGGAATCTCCGTCCTCTAGGGCGGAGAGATCGTCAAGCGGGCAATCCCGGCATGGGGGAGCCGCTCGGCATGGCGGTCACGCTGCGCGCCGGGCGCAGGGAGATCCTGCACGACCCGGAGCACCCGTCGGCGCTTCGTCTGCCGGTGCTTCCAGCTCGTCCACAGCTTCTCTCCATCTCTAAAAAGGACGTTTGACCTGGGCGTTTGCCCGAATGCGTGGTTATCGTTGAGTCACCTGCCCGACGCCGTGCATGACCCGACCGGGCGCGTCAGCCGACCCCACGTCGCCTACGCGGTGTCACCGCCGTGCCCGGTCTCCGAACCGATCGGAAAGGGGGCACCCATGACTCAGGCTCCGGCGAACCTGCTGGCCGTCCGTCGCCTGCTGCTCACCTACCTCAACGTCGACCCGAACACCGAACGCAGCCAGGATCTCGAACCCGGCGAGGTCGGCATCGTCGGCGATCCCAACCACCGGGGTGGTTACCACTGTGGCTCCGACCGGGTGGTGACCAACGACTACTCGGTCGTGGAGTCGCCCCGGGACCGCAACGGGCTCACCCTGGACGCCGCGGCGCTGGACATCGGTCAATTCCAGGTCCAGGCGGGAGGCGCCTCGCACAACCTGGTCAGCCTCTCCACCTGGCTGGTCGGGCAGTGCGGCGCCAACGCGCCGGACAGCCGCGACATCCGGGAGGTCATCTATTCGCCGGACGGGAAGACCGTCAAGCGCTGGGACAGGCTCGGCAAGCGCAGCACCGGCGACAGTTCCCACCTGTTCCACACCCACATCAGCTTCTTCCGCGACTCGATCAAGGCCGGCCGCGACCAGACTCCCCTCTTCCACCGCTACCTGACCGCCATCGGACTGGAGAAAGACATGACCCCCGAAGAACACAACTGGTTGGCCACCATTCATCGCAACCTGACCATCCTGGATGGACGCAACCCGATCGGGCAGACCTACACCCGGATGGCGTTGGGCGAGGACGCCCTGAACCCGAACATCGTCCTGACGCACCCGAACCTGCGCAGCCTCGGCGCCCAGCTCACCTCGCTCCAGACGGCGGTGTCCACGCTGGCGGGGAAGGACTTCACCGACGAGCCGGCGATCATCCAGGGCGTGTTGGCCGGCCTCACGCCGGAGAAGATCGCCGCGGCGATCCCGCCCACGCTGGCCAAACAGGTCGCCGACGAACTCGCCCGGCGGCTGGTGCAGTGATCCGTTCGTCCGGCGCGGCGATTGCGGCGCCGCGCGGCCACGGATTCGACAACAACTATTAAGCAATAGGTCTTGCGCAAAGCGTGTTGCTGGTGTGAGGCTGAGCCCATGGAGCGAGCAGATGTTCGTCAGGTGACCGACTCACGGGTGCTGGCCGCGATGTCGCATCCCCTGCGCCGCCGGCTGATGGACGTGCTGAAGGTCGACGGTCCGTCCACCGTCGGCATGCTCGCCGAGCGCACCGGACAGTCCCCGGCGAACGTGAGCCACCACGTGAAGGTCCTGGCCGGCGCGACCTGGTGGAGGAGGCGCCCGAGCTGGCCCGGGACCGCCGGGAGCGCTGGTGGCGCCTGGTCACCCGCGCCGTCCGCTGGTCGAACACGGACTTCGACGCCCACCCGGCCACCCGGGCGGTGGCCGACGCCGCCACCTCGCTCCACCTCGACCGGCACGTGTCGCTGGCCCGGGCCTGGCATGCCGCCGACGAGTCCGCGCAGCTCGCCTGGGGCGAGGGCCCCTTCTCCACGGACCGCTGGCTGCACCTCACCCCAGAGGAGCTTGCCGAGCTCGGCCGCGAGGTGATCGACCTGCTGGCCCGCTGGGGCGATCGGGAGATCCCGGACGACGGGCGCCGGCGGGAGCCGGTCTTCCTGTTCGCCTACGGCATCCCGGCCCAGCCGTGACCGCCGCCCCCAGGGCGGGCACGCCGTCCCCGCGCACGAGCGTGCCGCCGCGACCCCCGTGGTGGTCTGCTCCGGCACCGGGACTTCCGGCTGCTCTGGGCCGCCCAGACAGTCAGCGGCATCGGCAGCAACGTCACCACGGTGGCACTGCCCCTGGTCGCGGTGGCCGTCCTCGACGCGAGCACCTTCCAGGTCGCGGTGCTCACCGCCGCGGCGTGGTTGCCCTGGCTGGTCATCGGCCTGCCGGTCGGTGCCTGGGTGGACCGGCTGCCGCGCCGCCCTGTGATGATCATTTGCGACCTGGCGTCGATGCTGCTCTTCCTCAGCGTGCCGGTGGCCGCCGCGCTCGGCGTGCTCGGCATCGGACACCTGCTGGCGGTGGCGCTGGGAGCCGGCCTGGCCCGGGTCTTCTTCGAGACCGCCGACCAGGTCTACCTGCCCGTGCTGCTCCGGCCGGAGCAGGTGCAGGAGGGCAACGCCCGGCTCCAGGCCACCCAGACGGCGAGCTATGTCCTGGGCCCCGGGCTGGCCGGCCTGATCGCGCAGCTCACGGGAGCGGTGATCGGGCTGCTGCTCGACGCGGTGAGCTTCCTGCTCTCGGCGATCTGCCTGCTGCGCATCCGGACCGTCGAGCGCCGGCCGGAGCGGACGAACGCCTCGGCGTCACTGCGCCGGGAGATCACCGACGGGATCGGCTTCGTCGCCCGCGACCCCTACCTGCGGGTGATGACGGTCTTCGGCGCCGCCAGCAACATCGGCCTCGTCGGCTACCAGGCCATCCTGGTGGTCTTCCTGGTCCGGTCCGTCGGACTCGAACCGGGGCTGGTCGGCGTGTCGGTCGGCGCGATGAGCCTCGGTGGGATCATCGGCGCGCTGGTGGCCACCGTTGTGGCCCGCCGAGTCGGCACCGCGCGGGCGATGTTGGCGGCCGCCCTGTTCACCGGGCCGCCCGCGCTGCTCATCCCGCTCGCCGGCGGCGGTGCGCGACTGCTCTGGCCGATCCTGGGTGGGCTGCTGGTCAGCCTGGGGGTGGCGATCGGAAACGTGGTGAAAGGCACCTTCCGGCAGACCTACACCCCGCACCACCTGCTGGGTCGGGTGACCGTGAGCATGCAGCTGCTCAACTACGGCACGATCCCGCTGGCCGCCGTGCTGGCCGGAGCGCTGGGCACCGCGTTCGGCCCGGGACGGGCCGTCTGGGCGATGACCGGCTGGCTGGCGCTGACCCCGTTGATCCTGCTGATCGGGCCGATCCGGCGGCGGCGTGACCTGCCCGCCGCGCCGGACGTGGCCTGACATGCGCTACGGCGGCGGCGGCCGGGTACGGCCGCCGCCACCGGCACGGATCAGAGCGGACGGACGTTGTCCGCCTGCGGACCCTTCTGCCCCTGGGTCACCTCGAACTCGACCTTCTGGCCCTCGTTCAGTTCCCGGTAGCCGCTAGAGGCGATGGCCGAGTAGTGGACGAAGACGTCCGGGCCTCCGCCATCCTGCTCGATGAAGCCAAAGCCCTTTTCCGAGTTGAACCACTTAACCGTGCCGGTTGCCATGCATCTCTCCCTGTTCAAAGCGGGTGAGCACCGACCGTGCGGCCGATGATCGCCCATTACCCCCCCGACAGTAGCCGTCCGCGGCCGGATTTGCTGGCCGAAGTGCCGCAGGTTGCACGGGAAACTCCGATTGGTCATGCGGGATCCACCGGACGACACCCCGCCGGCAACGGAAAAGCGGCCCGGCAACCGGCGGTCTCCGGCATGCTTGGCCCCGATGACGGGTGCCACAGCCAGCGCGCTGACCGAGTTGGAGCACGAGATCGTCGTGCCCGGCGGCGGGCTGGACCGGCTCCGGCTGGTCGAGACCCCGTTCGTCCCCGAGGTGCGGCTGCACCTGGCCGAGGACGCGATCGTGTGGTGGGCCCGGATGGAGGCCGCGGCCGGCCATGCGCTCCCGCCGCCGTTCTGGGCGTCCGCCTGGGCCGGTGGGCAGGCGCTGGCCCGGTACCTGCTCGACCATCCCGACCTGGCCGCCGGGCGTCGGGTGCTCGACCTGGCCGCCGGTTCCGGGCTGGTGGCGATCGCGGCCGCACTGGCCGGAGCTCGCCGGGTGGTCGCCAACGACATCGATCCGTACGCGGTGGCGGCCGTCACGGTCAACGCGCGGGCCAACCGGGTCACCGTCACCGCCACCGGGGAGGACCTGCTCGACGCCGGTGATATCGGCGACACCGACCTGCTGCTGGCCGGCGACGTCTTCTACAGCCGGGAGATGGCCGACCGGATGCTGCCCTTCCTGCACCACGCCGCGGCGGCCGGCGTCGACGTGCTGGTCGGCGACCCCGGCCGGGGCCACCTGCCCGGGGACGGGCTGGAGGAGGTCGCCAGCTACCCGGTGCCCACAATGGAGCCGTTCGTCGACTCGTCGGTACGCCGGGTCCAGGTGCTCCGACCGGCCTGATCCGGGCCGCCGCAGGAGCCCGGCCGGGAGGGGCGGCGCTGCGGACTGCGACCCGCCCGGCGGCGTACCCCGGGGGTGATCTCGGGGACCACCCCGAGCCGGGATCAGGGCCCGGTGGGGGATCGGACCGGATGTCCGCACCCGTGCGCCGGCCATAGCGTACGAGCATGACGGATTGGCTGGCCCAGGTCGGAGAGCTGCCCACCACGCTGCTGATGGGGGTGCTCGGCGTGGTCATGCTCTTCGACGCCGTTCCACTGCTCGGCGTGCTGGTCCCCGGCGACGTCGCGGTCCTCGCCGCGGTGGGCGTCGGACGGCCGGCCACCGGGCTGGCCACCTTCGCCGCCGTGGTCTGCGGCTGCCTGGCCGGCTGGTCGCTGAGCTTCCTGGCCGGCCGGCTGTACGGCGACCGGCTGCGGTACAGCCGGATCGGCGGGTGGATCGGGGAACCCCGCTGGGCGGCGGCCGAGCGGATCCTGCGTACCGGCGGTGGGCGGATGGTGCTGGTCGCGCCCTTCCTGCCGGTGTTCAACGCGTTGCTGCCGCTGGCCGCGTGCGGGCTGCGGATGTCGTACCGGCGGTTCCTGGCCTGCGCCGCGCTCGGGGCGGCGCTCTGGGCCGGCCTCTACGTGGCCCTCGGCTCGGCCGCCCGGTCGCTGGCCGGCCTGCTGCCGGGGGGAGTTCACCCCGACCCTCGTCACGATGGGGGTCGGCCTGCTGCTCGGCGGCGCGGTGCTGCTCGGCGCCCCGGCGACGGCTGACCGCGGTGACCGCCACGCCGGCTGAGCACGCCGCCGGGCCGGGCGGGGGGCGCCCGACGGCGTACGGGCGGGCTCACCAGCCGCGGGCGCGCCACTGCGGCAGCGAGGGGCGCTCCGCGCCGAGCGTGCTGTCCTTGCCGTGACCGGGGTAGAACGAGGTCTCGTCCGGCAGCCGGTCGAAGAGCTTGTGCTCGACGTCGTCGATCAGCGACGCGAAGCGCTCCGGGTCCTTGTCGGTGTTGCCCACGCCACCGGGGAAGAGGCTGTCGCCGGTCCACAGGTGCGGCGTCCCGGCCGGGTCGCGGTAGAGCAGCGCGATCGACCCGGGGGTGTGTCCCTTGATGTGGATGACCTCCAGCGCGCAGTCACCGACCGCCACGGTGTCGCCGTCGGCGAGCGGCTGTGCCTCGATCGGCAGGCCCGATGCGTCGTCGGCGTGCACCAGCGGGCGGGCGCCGGTCTTGGCGACCACCTCCTCCAGCGCCACCCAGTGGTCCATGTGCTGATGGGTGGTGACCACCGTGGTGAGCCCGGCGTCGCCGAGCAGCTCGAGCAGCCGGGGCGCCTCGTTCGCCGCGTCGATCAGCACCTGCTCGCCGGTGTCGCGGCAGCGCAGCAGGTAGGCGTTGTTGTCCATCGGACCGACCGACACCTTGGTGATGGTGAGCCGGTCGAGTTCGCGTACCGCCGGCGCGCCGCCGGCGGTGACGTCTCCGCTGTAGGTCATGGGGCTCGCTATATCCATTCCGGTGGGGTCGGCAGGGGACCGTCGGGGGTGACGGTCAGCGTCTCGCCGCGGCTGCGACCGATCAGCCAGGCGGCGAGTTCGGGGGCCGGACCGGTGACGGTGGGTGCCCCCTCCGGGTCACCGATCGCCAGCTGGTGCCGACTGCCGTCGAAGCGCAGCACCATCGGCGGCACGTCCGGGCGGCCGGTCAGGTCGGTGGCCACCTCGTGCAGCAGCCGGTGGCCGAAGCCCTCCGGCCAGCCGTCGGGCCGGTAACCGGCGGCGAGATCGAAATGGTGCACCTCGATCTCGCGGAGCCGGCCCCACACCAGCAGGGCGGCGACCCGGGGCCCGCGCGGGGTCTCCACCGTGGCGGTCCAGGCCTCGGCCGGCATCGCGTCGACCGCCTCGGTCAACCGCTCGGCCGAGCGGCGTACGTCGTCCAGGTGGGCGGCGGGTGATCGGCTCGCCCCGGCCTCGATGTCGGCGCCCCGCGCGGCGGCGCTGGCATACATCGGCAGGCGCTCGCCGGTGCGGGCGGCGGTGAACAGGTTGACGAACCCGTCGGCGTTGCGGGCCAGGTGGGCCAGCACGTGGCCGCGGGTCCAGCCGGGCAGCAGGGACGCGGCGGCGATGTGGGCGCTGTCGAAGGCGGCCACGGTACGCAGCAGGCGGGCGGTGGCGTCGTCCACCTCGCCGGTCAGCAGCAGCGGATCGGTGGTCACGCACCGACCCTAGCGGTCCGGCCGCCCTCCGTCGCCATGGAAATCGCTTTCGGCGCGTCGGCGTGCCCCTTACCGTCGGCGTCGAACGCGTCACCGGGACGTCGGACGGAGGTGGTGATCATGCCGGTCGTTGCACGCGTGCCCGCCACCACCAGCTTCGACACCCGTGAGGATGACATGACCATCGATCTGACCGCCCTCGGCTGGGACGCCGAGCGGGCGGCGTACGCACGACGGCGCGGCGACCACCGCCCGGGCCGGGTGGCCCGGGTCGACCGCGGCGTCTGCACGGTGCTCGGCGCGGACGGTCCGGTCCGCGCGAGCCTGGGCGGGGCGGTCCTGGCCGCCGCCGCCCGTGACCTGACCAACCTGCCCTGCGCCGGGGACTGGGTACTGCTCGGCAGCTGGCCGGACGGGCCGGTCACCGTCGAGGCGGTGCTGCCCCGCCGGACCGCGCTGGTCCGGCGCACCGCCGGCAAGGACACCAGCGGGCAGGTGCTCGCCGCCAACCTGGACGCCGTCGCGGTGGTCGAGCCGGTGCACCCCGAGCCGGACGTCGGCCGGATCGAGCGGCTGCTCTCCCTGGCGCACGAGTCGGGGGCCCGGCCGCTGCTGGTCCTCACCAAGGTCGACCTGGCCGCGGATCCGGCGGCGATCGCGCGGCAGCTCGCCGCGGTCGCGCCCGGGGTTCCGGTGCTGCCCGTCAGCGCCGAGCGCGGCGTCGGGCTCGACCCGCTGCGGCCGTTCGTCGCCGCCGGCAGCACGCTCGGCCTGCTCGGGCCGTCCGGTGCCGGGAAGTCAAGCCTGGTCAACGCGCTGGCCGGCGCCGTGGTGATGCCGACCCAGGCGATCCGCCGGGTCGACGGAAAGGGCCGGCACACCACCACCTGGCGGGCGTTGGTCCCGGTGCCGGGTGGCGGCGCGGTGGTGGACACCCCGGGGGTACGAGCGGTCGGCCTGCTCGACGGCTCGGCCGGACTGGACCGGGCGTTCGCCGACATCACCGAGCTGGCCGCCGGGTGCCGGTACGCCGACTGCGCGCACGATGCCGAGCCGGGCTGCGCGGTCCGGGACGCGCTGGACGCCGGTGAGTTGTCCGTCCGACGCTGGGAGAGCTGGCGTCGGCTGCAGCGGGAGATCGCCTTCGAGACGGGGCGGCGGGAGGCGCGGCAGGCCGCCGAGCGGCGCGGCGGGTGGCGGTCCGCCCGACGCCGGGCCCGTCCGGCGCGCCCCCGTCGCCAGGTGGGTTCTGACGCGGGCGGCGCCGGGCGGACCCGATCCACCGGGTGTGGCGACCTAGCTCGTCCGATGCGTCTGAGCTGCGGAAATATCCGGACCCGGCAACTTGTCGTACCTGTGGTGTTGGCTTCGTTCATGCCTCGTCGTCGGGACCTCGCCGCGCCGCGAGGATCAGTTGGCCCGCCGTGGCCCGCCACACCACCCGGTGGGGAGTCGATCGCCCCTACGGCGAGGATCCACCACACCCACCAGGAACTGGTGAACGTTGGTGGACACCGCACTAAAGTTGCCGAGGCGCCTCTTGGCGCATCCAAACACCGCTCAGATTAGCCCGATAGCGGACAGATCCGCCTCATCTTCTTCACCCGGGAGTACACGGACCGTGGCCGACCGACTGATCATCCGTGGCGCGCGCGAGCACAACCTGCGTGACGTCAGTCTCGACCTGCCCCGGGATGCCCTCATCGTCTTCACCGGGCTCTCCGGGTCGGGCAAGTCGAGCCTGGCCTTCGACACGATCTTCGCCGAGGGGCAGCGCCGCTACGTCGAGTCGCTCTCCTCGTACGCCCGTCAGTTCCTCGGCCAGATGGACAAGCCGGACGTCGACTTCATCGAGGGGCTCAGCCCGGCCGTCTCGATCGACCAGAAGTCCACCTCGCGCAACCCCCGCTCCACCGTCGGCACCATCACCGAGGTCTACGACTACCTCCGCCTGCTCTACGCCCGGGTCGGCGAGCCGCACTGCCCGGTCTGCGGCGAGCGGATCTCCAAGCAGACCCCGCAGCAGATCGTCGACCGGGTCCTGGCCATGCGGGAGGGCACCAAGTTCATGGTGCTCGCCCCGGTGGTCCGCGGCCGCAAGGGCGAGTACGTCGACCTCTTCGCCGAACTCCAGGCCAAGGGGTACGCGCGGGCCCGGGTCGACGGCGTGGTCTATCCGCTGACCGAGCCGCCCACGCTGAAGAAGCAGGAGAAGCACACCATCGAGGTGGTGATCGACCGGCTCACCGTGAAGGCCAGCGCCAAGCAGCGGCTGACCGACTCGGTCGAGGCGGCGCTCGGCCTCTCCGGCGGGCTGGTCCTGCTCGACTTCGTCGATCTGGCCGAGGACGACCCGAACCGCGAGCGCCGCTACTCCGAGCACCTGGCCTGCCCGAACGACCACCCGCTCGCCATCGAGGACCTGGAGCCCCGGGTCTTCTCCTTCAACGCGCCGTACGGCGCCTGCCCGGAGTGCACCGGTCTGGGCACGAAGAAGGAGGTCGACCCGGAGCTGCTCGTCCCCGACCCGGAGCGCACGCTGCGCGAGGGCGCGATCCAGCCCTGGTCCACCGGGCACAACCTGGAATACTTCCTCCGGCTGCTGGAGGCGCTCGGCGAGGCCGAGCACTTCAACCTGGACACGCCCTGGCGCAAGCTGCCGTCCCGGGCGCAGAAGACAGTCCTGCACGGCTCCGGCGACCAGGTGCACGTGCGCTACCGCAACAAGTACGGCCGCGAGCGCTCCTACTACACCGGCTTCGAGGGCGTGGTGCAGTGGATCGAGCGCCGGCACTCCGATACCGAGTCGGAGTGGTCGCGGGACAAGTACGAGGGCTACATGCGGGACGTGCCCTGCGCGGCCTGCGGCGGCGCCCGGCTCAAGCCCGAGGTGCTCGCGGTCACCCTGGCCGGCAAGAGCATCGCCGAGGTCTGCAACCTGTCGGTGGGGGAGTGTGCCGACCTGCTCGGTGGCATCGAGCTCACCGACCGGCAGAAGATGATCGCCGAGCGGGTGCTCAAGGAGATCAACGCCCGGCTCAAGTTCCTGCTCGACGTCGTCTGGACTACCTCTCCCTCGACCGGGGGCGCCGGCACCCTCTCCGGGGGCGAGGCGCAGCGCATCAGGCTGGCCACCCAGATCGGCTCCGGCCTGGTCGGCGTCCTCTACGTGCTCGACGAGCCGTCGATCGGGCTGCACCAGCGGGACAATCACCGCCTGATCGAGACCCTGGTCCGGCTGCGGGGGTTGGGCAACACGCTGATCGTGGTCGAGCACGACGAGGACACCATCCGGATGGCGGACTGGATCGTCGACATCGGCCCCGGCGCCGGCGAGCACGGCGGGCGGATCGTGCACAGCGGTTCGGTGTCGGAGCTGCTGGACAACCCGGAGTCGGTGACCGGCGCCTACCTGTCGGGCCGCCGGGAGATCCCGACGCCGAAGGGGCGCCGGCCGCAGACGCCGGGCCGGGAGCTGGTGGTGCACGGCGCGCGCGAGCACAACCTGCGCAACCTGACCGTCCCGTTCCCGCTCGGGCAGCTGATCGCGGTCACCGGGGTCAGCGGCTCCGGCAAGTCGACGCTGGTCAACGACATCCTGCACGCCGTGCTGGCCAACCAGATCAACGGCGCCCGGCTGGTGCCCGGCCGGCACACCCGGGTCAGTGGCCTGGAGCACGTGGACAAGGTCGTCGGGGTCGACCAGTCGCCGATCGGGCGGACGCCCCGGTCCAACCCGGCCACCTACACCGGGGTGTGGGACCACGTCCGCAAGCTCTTCGCCGAGACCACCGAGGCCAAGGTGCGCGGGTACGGCCCGGGCCGCTTCTCGTTCAACGTCAAGGGCGGCCGGTGCGAGGCGTGCAGCGGCGACGGCACGATCAAGATCGAGATGAACTTCCTCCCGGACGTCTACGTCCCCTGCGAGGTGTGCAAGGGCGCCCGCTACAACCGGGAGACCCTGGAGGTGCACTACAAGGGCAGGACGGTCTCCGACGTGCTGGAGATGCCGATCGAGGAGGCGGCCGAGTTCTTCTCGGCGATCCCGGCCATCCACCGGCACCTCAAGACGCTGGTCGACGTCGGCCTCGGCTACGTCCGGCTCGGCCAGCCGGCGCCGACCCTGTCCGGCGGTGAGGCGCAGCGGGTCAAGCTCGCCTCGGAGCTGCAGAAGCGGTCCACCGGCCGGACGGTCTACGTGCTCGACGAGCCGACCACCGGCCTGCACTTCGAGGACATCCGCAAGCTGCTGATGGTGCTGGAGGGCCTGGTCGACAAGGGCAACACCGTGATCACCATCGAGCACAACCTCGACGTGATCAAGACGGCCGACTGGCTGATCGACATGGGTCCGGAGGGTGGTCACCGGGGCGGCAGCGTGCTCGCCGCCGGGACGCCGGAGGAGGTCGCGGAGGTGGTCGAGAGTCACACCGGCCAGTTTCTGCGTCAGGTGCTCAAGCTTGACGGCGACGCGAAGGGCGCCGCCGGGGCGGTGTCCCGGGCGGCGAAGGCCAACGGCGTCACCAAGACGCGTACCAGCCGCAAGGTGCCGGCCGGGGCGCGCTGAGTCGACGGTACGGCGACGGGTGGGCCGATTGGTCCGCCCGTCGCCGTGTCGCGCGGCGCTCGGCTGAACCGTGCGGCACAGTGATCCGTGTCTTCAAGTGTGGCCGCGGATCATGACGACGGCGGTAGCCGAGAGAGAGGCTAGGCATGAGTGACGATCAGGTGTTGACCGGGCCGGGTACGCAGACGCGTCGCGCACTTCTCGCAGGCGCCGGTGCGGTCGGCGCGTCGGTCGTCCTGGCGGCCTGCGGGAGCGACGACAACACCGACGGCGGCGCGGCCCCCACCAGCGGCGGCCCGGGCGCCTCGGGCGCCGGTGACGCGGAGGGGGGCAACCGGGACACCTCGGGTGGCCTCGCCAAGACCACCGAGATCCCGGTCGGCGGCGGCGCGGTCTTCGCCAGCAAGGGGGTGGTGATCACTCAGCCGAACCCGGGGGAGTTCAAGGGCTTCGACCCGATCTGCACCCACCAGGGCTGCCCGGTGGCGAACGTCGACGGCGGCACCATCAACTGCACCTGTCACGGCAGCAAGTTCGCCATCACCGACGGCTCGGTGAAGGCCGGCCCGGCGACGAAGCCGCTGGCGGCCAAGGCGATCAAGGTCAACGGAGACCAGATCTCCCTGGCCTGACCCACCGTTCCTAAAGACTGAGCGGGAGTGAGTTCTGTTGCCAGAACCCGTGCTCGGCCGAGCGCCCCGAACGGTGTTGGGCGTTCTGGTCTCCCGCGTTCT
>JAEVHO010000137.1 GCA_016802835.1 Micromonospora sp. ATA32
CGAGACGGCCGGTCCGAGCGCCGCGGACGCGGTGGCCGCCGCCGCCCGGGCATGATCCTCGCCGCCCGGCGGCTGCTCGGCCAGCGGTCGGCGCGACGGTTCGCCCTGCTGCTCCTCCTGCTCGGCGGATTCGCGGCGCTGCTGGTGCTGGTCCCCCGGCCCGACCCGGGACAGCTGCCGGCGCTGGCCGACCGGCTCGGCGGGTACGCCCCGATCGCGGCGATCGTCGTTGGCGCGCTGCTGCTGGTCGCCCTGGTACCGCGGACCTTCATCACGCTGGCCTCCGGAGCGATCTTCGGTGCCCTCGAAGGGGCCGCGTACGCGCTCGGCGCGGCGCTGCTGGCGGCGGCGATCGGCTTCACCGTGGGCCGGCTGCTCGGCCGGGAGTTCGTCGCGGAACGGGTCCGCGGTCGACTGGCCCAGCTCGACGGCTGGTTCGCCCGGCAGAGCGTGTTCGGCGTGATCACCGTACGGCTGCTGCCGATCGCCGGTTACGGCCTGGTCAGCTACGGCTACGGCACCACCAGCACCCGGCTGCTGCCGTTCCTCGCCGGCAGCGTGCTCGCCTCCGCGCCGACCGCCTTCGGCTACGCGGCCCTCGGCGCGGCCGTCGCCTCGCCGGGGCACGTCAACTGGTACGCCGTCGCCCCCGCCGGCCTCGGCCTGATCGCCAGCGTCGTGCTGGTGCACCGGTGGTGGCGAGCGACCCGGCGGGGCCGGACGAGCCCGCTGGGATGAGCACCCGGAGGAGACATGGCCGGTAAGCGCGATACCTGTGAGGTATGTCGATGCCTCTCAGGTATCACGCTCGTCGCGCCACCCGCCGCGGCGGACATCACGCTCCGGTTCCACCCGGCCGACGGCACGCGGCGTCGACCCGTCAGGCGACGACGGAGACCATCCGGCCCCTGATCACGATGACCTTGCGGGGCTCCTTGCCGGCCAGGGCGCCGGCGACGGCCTCCAGGGCCGCCGCGCGGACCGTCTCCTCGTCGGCGTCGGCGGGGACCTCGACCCGACCGCGGACCTTGCCGTTGATCTGCACCGGGTAGGTGACCGTCTCGGCGACCAGCAGCGCCGGATCGGCCACCGGGAAGTCCGCGTACGCCAGCGACGCCTCGTGGCCCAGGCGCCGCCACAGCTCCTCGGCCACGTGCGGGGCGAACGGCGCCAGCATCAGCACCAGCGGCTCGGCCACCTCGCGCGGGGTCTCCGACAGCCGGGTCAGCCCGTTGGTCAGCTCGATCAGCTTGGCGATCGCGGTGTTGAACCGGATCCCCTCCATGTCGCCGCGGACCCCGTCGACGACCTTGTGCAGCAGCCGTCGGGTGGCCTCGTCGGCGGGGGCGTCGGTGACCCGCAGCTCGCCGGTCTGCTCGTCGACGACCGCCCGCCAGACCCGCTGCAGGAACCGGTACGAGCCGACCACCGCCCGGGTCTCCCAGGGGCGGGACACCTCCAGCGGGCCCATCGACATCTCGTACACCCGGAACGTGTCGGCCCCGTAGGCGGCGCACATGTCGTCCGGGGTGACCACGTTCTTCAGCGACTTGCCCATCTTGCCGTACTCCCGGCGCACCTCGGCGTCGCCCAGGAACCAGCGCCCGTCCTGCTCGATGACCTCCTCGGCCTGCACGTAGCTGCCCCGGGAGTCGGTGTAGGCGTACGCCTGGATCATGCCCTGGTTGAACAGCTTCCGGAACGGCTCGAAGCTGGAGACGTGGCCCAGGTCGAACAGCACCTTGTGCCAGAACCGGGCGTACAGCAGGTGCAGCACGGCGTGCTCGGCGCCGCCGACGTACAGGTCGGTGCCACCGCAGTCGCCCTCGCCGCGCGGACCCATCCAGTACCGCTCGTTCTCGACGCCGACGAACCGGTCCCGGTTTGTCGGGTCCAGGTAGCGCAGCTCGTACCAGCAGGAGCCGGCCCACTGCGGCATCACGTTGGTCTCCCGGGTGTACCGCTTCGGGCCGTCACCCAGGTCCAGCTCCACCTCCACCCAGTCGCGGCGCCGGGACAGCGGGGTCTCCGGGTTGGAGCCGGCGTCGTCGGGTTCGAACGTCTTCGGCGAGAAGTCGTCCACCTCGGGCAGTTCGACCGGCAGCATCTCCTCGGGCAGCGCGATCGCGTTGCCCGCCTCGTCGTAGACGATCGGGAACGGCTCGCCCCAGTAGCGCTGCCGGCTGAACAGCCAGTCCCGCAGCCGGTAGGTCACCGCGCCGCGGCCCTGCCCGTTCGCCTCCAGCCACTCGATGATCCGGGCCTTGGCGTCGGCCACCGCCAGGCCGTTCAGGTCCAGGCCGCGGTCCGGCGCGGCGCTGTTGATCGCCGGGCCTTCCCCGGTGTACGCCTTGCCGTCGAAGCCCTCCGACGGCTGCACGGTGCGCACGATCGGCAGGTCGAAAACCTCGGCGAAGGCCCAGTCCCGCTCGTCCTGGGCGGGCACCGCCATGATCGCGCCGGTGCCGTAGCCGGCCAGCACGTAGTCCGCGACGAAGATCGGGATCGGCCCGCCGGTGACCGGGTTGGTGGCGTACGCGCCGACGAAGACGCCGGTCTTCTCCTTGGTGTCGGCCTGCCGCTCGACGTCGGTCTTGCTTCCCGCCGCCTTCCGGTATGCCTCGACCGCCGCCCGCGGGCTGGCGTGCCCGCCGGTCCAGGCGTCCCTGGTCCCCGCCGGCCAGGCGTCCGGGACCAGCGCGTCTACCAGCTCGTGCTCCGGGGCCAGCACCAGGTAGGTGGCGCCGAACACGGTGTCCGGCCGGGTGGTGAAGACGCTGATGCGGGCTTCGCCCGCAAAACCGGAATCACTGGTCGAGGTCGCGAAGTCGATGTGGGCGCCCTGAGAGCGGCCGATCCAGTTGCGCTGCATCAGCTTGATCGGCTCCGGCCAGTCCAGGCTGTCCAGGTCGTCCAGCAGCCGGTCGCCGTACGCGGTGATCCGCATCATCCACTGCTTCAGGCTGCGCTTGAAGACCGGGAAGTTGCCCCGGTCGGAGCGCCCGTCCGCGGTCACCTCCTCGTTGGCCAGCACGGTGCCCAGCCCCGGGCACCAGTTGACCGGCGCCTCCGAGACGTACGCCAGGCGGTGGTCGTCTACGACCTGCCGGCGCTCGTCGGCGGTCAGCTCGGGCCCACGGCCGGCCGTCCGGGGTGGGCCGGGTGCCGCCGGCGAACTCGGCGATCAGCTCGGCGATCGGTCGGGCCCGCCTCGCGTCCACGTCGTACCAGGAGTTGAAGATCTGCAGGAAGATCCACTGGGTCCAGCGGTAGAAGTCCACGTCGATGGTGGCCACCGAGCGGCGGTCGTCGTGGGCCAGCCCCAGCCGGCGCAGCTGCGCCTTGTACCGCTCGATGTTCGCCACGGTGGTGGTCCGCGGGTGGGTGCCGGTCTGCACCGCGTACTGCTCGGCCGGCAGGCCGAAGGCGTCGAAGCCCATCGCGTGCAGCACGTTGCGCCCGGCCATCCGCTGGTAGCGGGCGAAGCAGTCGGTGCCGATGTAGCCCAGCGGGTGCCCGACGTGCAGCCCGGCGCCGGACGGGTACGGGAACATGTCCAGCACGTACAGCTTCTCCGCGCCCGCCCGCGGGTGGTCCGGGTCGGCCAGCGGCCCGCTCGGGTTGGGCGCGTGGAAGGTGCCCTCCCGCTGCCAGGTGTCCTGCCAGCGGTTCTCGATCTCACCGGCCAGGGTCGCGGTGTACCGGTACGGGGGAATGTCGCTCGCCGGTGCGGCTGCCTCACTCATGGCGTCTCCTCGCTTCGCTCGTCGCCGCCGGCCACGCCTCGGCCGGGCTGGGTGCTGACCTCGCTCGGCGCGGTCACGTCGGTATGGGAATTCGAACCGCTCAACGGGCACAAAAAAGCCCCTCGCGCAGGAGGGGCCGCCGTGCTGTCGCGCGTCAGCGCATCAGCACGGCCCGGTAAGGAGCAGGAAGAATCCGGCCATGACCGGGAGTGTACCCCGCGCCCGGCCGCGCATGTCGCCCGCCACCATGGGCCGGGACGGGCGCCCACGTCGCCACCCCGACCGGTCGGCGTGCTGGATCATCCCCCGGTCCGGTGGATATTCGGGGCGTAACCGACGGACTACCTGCGACGGTCGGCGAGAACGACAAACATGGTTAGCCTGAGAGGCCAGTGAGATTTTTGCGGCAGACGAGGCTCGGCGTCGCGAACCCAACGGCGGGTCCAGGTGCTCTATTCAGAGCTGCCGTCCGGCGACGAGGAGGAGGCCCGTGACACAACAGACCTGGGACGAGGTGGGCGGCCTGTTGCCGCACGACGAGTTCCGCGCCGCCAGCGAGGCCATCGTGGCCAACATCGAGCATGTCATCGAGGGCAAGACCGCCACCGTCCGGCTCGCCCTGGCCGTCCTGCTCGCCGAGGGCCACCTCCTCATCGAGGACGTTCCCGGTGTCGGCAAGACCAAGCTGGCCAAGGCCCTGGCCCGCTCGATCGACTGTTCGGTCCGCCGCATCCAGTTCACCCCCGACCTGCTGCCCAGCGACGTCACCGGGGTCAGCGTCTACAACCAGGAGACGCACGACTTCGAGTTCCGGCCGGGCGCCGTCTTCGCCAACCTGGTCGTCGGCGACGAGATCAACCGCGCCTCGCCGAAGACCCAGTCCGCGCTGCTGGAGTGCATGGAGGAGCGCCAGGTCACCGTCGACGGCGTCACCTACCAGCTCCAGACACCGTTCATGGTGATCGCGACGCAGAACCCGATCGAGATGGAGGGCACGTACCCGCTGCCCGAGGCGCAGCGCGACCGGTTCACCGCCCGGATCGCGATGGGCTACCCCGGTCCCGAGGCGGAACTGGCCATGCTGGACGGCCACGGCGCCCACGACCCGCTCAACGATCTGCGCGCGGTCTCCGACGCGACGACCGTGCGGAAGCTGATCGCCACCGTCCGGCAGGTGCATGTCGCCGACGCCGTCAAGCAGTACGCCGTCGACCTGGTCACCGCCACCCGCGAGGCCCCCGACCTGCGACTGGGCGCCTCCCCCCGGGCCACCCTCCAGCTGTTGCGCACCGCCCGCGCGGTCGCCGCGCTCGAGGGGCGCGACTACGTCCTCCCCGACGACCTGCAGGCGCTCGCCGTGCCGGTGCTCGCCCACCGGATCATCCCGACCGCCGACGCCCAGCTGGCCCGGCGCACCACCGACGCCATCGTCTCGGAGCTGGTGCACCGGCTGGCGCTGCCACACGACCGGAAGCGTTCGCCGTACGACACCCGGCCCGCCACCGGCAACGGCCGCGCGCCGTACGAGCCCCGGAAGCCCTGACGTGCGTGCCGGGCTGCGTGGGCTGACCACCCGCGGCCGCTCCTTCCTGGCGGCCGCGGTCGCTGCGGCGGTCTCCGCCGGCATCCTCGGCGAGAAGGACCTGCTGCGGGTGGCCATCCTGCTGGCCATCCTGCCGCTGCTCGCCGCCGCCTACGTCGGGCGCAGCCGCTACAAGCTGGCCTGCAACCGCTCGCTGGAGCCGCACCGGGTTCCGGTCGGCGCCAACTCCCGGGTGGTGCTCCGGCTGCAGAACCTGTCCCGCCTGCCCACCGGCACCCTGCTGCTGGAGGACCGGCTGCCGTACGCCCTGGCAGCCGGCCCCGGGTGTGCTGGAGCGGCCTCGGCGCCCAGCAGGCCAGCTCGGTGGCGTACACGGTCCGCGCGGACGTGCGCGGCCGCTACGAGGTGGGCCCGCTGGTGGTGCGGATGACCGACCCGTTCGGGCTCTGTGAGCTCAGCCGGGCCTTCCCCAGCACCGACCACCTGACGGTGATCCCCCAGGTCACCCCGCTGCCCTCGGTCCGGCTGCCCGGTGAGTACGCCGGCAGCGGCGACAGCCGGGCCCGCTCGGTGGCGGTGCACGGCGAGGACGACGCGGCGACCCGGGAATACCGCCGCGGCGACGACCTGCGCCGGGTGCACTGGAAGTCGACCGCGCGCACCGGTGAGCTGATGGTGCGCCGGGAGGAACAACCCTGGGAGAGCCGGGCCACCGTCGTGCTGGACACCAGGGCGTACGGCCACCGCGGCGACGGTCCCACGGCGAGCTTCGAGTGGGCGGTCTCCGCGGCCGCGAGCATCGCCGTGCACCTGCGCCAGGCCGGCTACAAGATGCGGCTGGTCACCGGCGCCGGGGTGGACGTCGACGCCACCGAGGCGGCCGGCGACGGCCTGATCCTCGACCACCTCGCGGAGGTACGCCTGGATCAGCGCGGCGAGATCGCCTCGCTGGTGCAGCGGGTCCGGCAGCGGGCGGACGGCGGTCTGATCATCGGGCTGTTCGGCTCGCTGAGCACCGCCGAGGCCGAGGTCCTGGCCGGGCTGCGCGGCAACGGGGCGACCTGCGTCGGCTTCCTGCTGGACAGCTCCACCTGGCTGAACCTGCCGCCCAAGGCGCGGGCCGAGGCCGACCACGCGCACGGCACCGCCGCGCTCGCCCTGTTGCAGAGCGGGTGGCGGATCGTGGGCGCCGACCACGGCGCGCGGCTGCCGATGCTGTGGCCGCAGGCGGGCCGGGGCTCGCAGGGCTTCGCGATGCGCGCGGCGCTCGCCGAGACGGTCGCCGGCGGCGTGCGATGACGCGCGCCGCAGGCCGGGACGGTGGTCGGTGCGGCGCCCACCGGAGCGGTGGCCGGCGGCCCGCGACGACCGGAGGGCTGACGCCATGATCGCGCACCGGAACCTCGGCTTCGTCGCCGCGGCCGCGACGCTGCTCGCCGCGGCGCCGCTGTCGGCGATCTATCAACGGTGGACCTGGCTGGTCGAGGCGGCCATCGCGGTGGCCGTGGTGGCCGGGGCGGCGGCGCTGACCCGGCTGCTCCGTGCCCCGCTCTGGGGCCAGGTGCTCGGCATGCTGGCCGGCCTGCTGCTCGCCCTGACCTGGCTGTTCCCCGGCGGCACCGAGCTGGTGGCGTTCCTGCCCACCCCGGCCACCCTGGTCCACTTCGGGGAGCTGTTCCGCGGCTCCCTGCAGGACATGCGCTCGTACGGCGTCAAGGTGCCCGACACCGACCCGCTGCTGTTCATCACGGTGCTCGGGATCGGCGGGGTGGCCATGCTGGTCGACGTCCTCGCCGTCGGGCTGCGCCGGCCGGCGCTGGCCGGGCTGCCGATGCTGGCGATCTACTCGGTCCCGGTGGCGGTCTACGTCGACAGTGTCCCCCCCGTGCCGTTCGTGGTCGGCGCGTCCGGCTACCTCTGGCTGCTGGTCACCGACAACGTCGACCGGGTACGCCGGTTCGGCCGCCGGTTCACCGGCGAGGGCCGGGACGTCGACGTGTGGGAGGCCTCCCCGCTGGCCGCCGCCGGGCGGCGGCTGGCGGTGGTCGGCGTGGCACTGGCGGTGGTGCTGCCGCTGGCGGTGCCGGGGATGACCGGTGGCCTGCTCGACACCGTCAGCAACGGCACCGGCAACGGCGCCGGGCGACCGGGCCAGGGCACCAGCCCCGGCCGGATCGATCTCTTCGCCGCGCTCAGCGGCCAGCTCAACCAGTCCGAGGTGACCGACCTGGTCACGGTGAGCACCAACGAGCCGAAACCGTTCTACCTGCGCTTCGGCGTCGCCGACGAGCTGCGCCCGGACGGCTTCCGGGTACGCAACCCGAACGGGCGGCCGGTGAACCGGGAGCTGCCGGACCCGACGGAGCGGGCCGGCCGGGGCCTGGAGCGGAAGACCTACCGGGCCACGGTCGAGGTGACGAAGAACCTCACCATGCCGCTGCTGCCGGTCTACGCCGAGCCGGTGAAGATCGAGGACCTCAGCGGCAGCTGGCTCTACGACCCGAACCTCCAGATCATCTTCTCCAACCGGGAGAACTCCCGCGGCAAGCGCTACTCGTTCGACTACGTACGCTCGACGTACAGCCCGGCTGCGCTGCGGCAGGCCCCGCCCCTGCCGGCCGACCTGCCGATCGTGCGGCAGCAGACCAGCACCCCCGCGGTACGCGAGGTCGACGAGCTGGTCAAGACGCTGGTCAAGGGCAAGGCGACGGACTACGACAAGGTCCTGGCGATCTACCAGCACTTCTCCGCGGACAACGGCTTCAGCTACTCGCAGAACACCAAGGGCGGCACCAGCGGGCAGGAGATCACCGACTTCCTCACCAACAAGGTCGGCTTCTGCCAGCAGTACGCGGCGGCGATGGCCTGGCTGGTCCGGGCCGCTGGCATCCCGGCCCGGGTGGCGTTCGGGTTCACCAACGGCAGCAACCAGCGCGACAACATCTACGTGCTGACCAACCGCAACCTGCACGCCTGGACCGAGGTCTACTTCGACGGGATGGGCTGGGTGCCCTTCGACGCCACCCCGACGTACGGCGTCCCGGGCTGGACCCGCTCGGCGTGGGCGCCGGACACCGACGCGCCGGTGGAGACGACCCCGACGGGCGACACCCCGGCCGCCCCGGGCGGGACGGACGCCTCGGCCGGCCCGCTTGGCCCGGACGCGCCGACCGGGACGCCGACACCGGCCTGAGCGCCTGGTCGAACGCACGCGCCAAGCAGGCGCCGGTGTGGCCATGGTGGACGGCCGGCGTGCTGGCGCTGCTCGCGCTGCTGATGGTGCCGGCGCTGAGGCGGGCGGCGCTACGGCGCCGGCGCGGCGCCGGGTCACGGCGGTGCCTGCGGCGGCCACCGTGGACACCGGTGCCGGCCCGGTCCCGGGGACCGGATGGTCGTGGTCGCGGTGGACGCCGACCGGGCCCGGGCGGACGCGCACGCCGCCTGGGACGAGCTGCTCGACACGCTGGTGGACTTCAAGGTTCCGGTCGACCGGACGGAGACGCCCCGGGCAACCGCCGACCGGCTGGTCCGGGACGCCGTGACCGAGGACGCCGGGGCGGTCACGGCGGCCCGGTTGCTCGGCCGTGCGGAGGAACGGGCCCGCTACGCCCGGGACCCGCTCACCGGTGAGGAGCTGCACCCGGCCCTGCGGTCGGTACGCGGCGCGCTCGCCGCCCGGGCGAACCGGCGTACCCGGTTCCTGGCCGCGGTGCTGCCGCCATCGGTCCTGCTGCGCTGGAAGACGGCGATCGCCGACACCTCGTCGGGCGTGGTCGCCACGACCGGTCGGATCCGGTACCGGCTGCTGCGCTGGAGCCCGCGTCGCCTGCTGGCCGGCCGCCCGGCCCGCTGACCTGCGGCGGCGGGCTGGTCATCCCGGCCGGCCGCCCCCACCCGGCCAGCCGCCCCCACCCGAAGGGCGCGATCCGTGCCGCCGGATCAGGGGCGCGATCGTGTGCGCGGGGCGGGGTGGCGGGGCGTCGGCGAGGGGGCGGTGGCCGGGTCAGGGCGCGACGGTCAGACCACAGGTCGCCGGATCGGCTCCGGCGACGTGCCCGTCGACGTGGTCCGCGTCAGGGACGGACCGGGTTCAGCGGTGTCCCTCCGGGCGCTGCCGCCACCGGTCCTCCATTCGGTCCAGGAACGACGACCGGCGACCCGTACGGCCGCGGGGGCGACGACGGCTCGTCGTGCCACCCACCACGTGCAGGTCGGGTGACTGCGCCCGACGGTGCGACTGCACCGCGTACGCGGCCGAGGCCAGCATGACGACGAAACCCGCCACCGCGAGTGGCGGGGTCTTGATCACCGCACCGTAGACCAACAGGGCCAAGCCAGCGATGATCACGCCGGCAGCGACGAGCAGGCGACGTCGCGCGTGGAAACGCGGGTCGCTGGCGCGCACGGCCGAGGCGAATTTGGGGTCCTCGGCAAGCGACCGCTCGATCTGATCGAACAGCCGCTGCTCGTGCTCCGAGAGCGGCACGGCACTCCTCCCCGGTCACGTTGGTCGGCCCGCTCGGACCGACAGACCGTGGCAGCCAACCGGCTGCTTACCGCCAAGTCTACGAGGGGGGTCGCGCGTCGGAAAGCGGGACGACCTATGGCCGGGGTGGATTTTCATTTCGACGGGCATCGCGGTTGCCGAGCAGACTGGCCGGACCTATGACGGACCGCCCGAATCGGGCAGCCGCGGCGTCCGCGGCCGCCTCCGCCTCCCGCCAGCCGCGCTCCGGAGCGCCGAGGGTGAGCTGCTGCGGCGTCTCCCCCGCCGCGGCGAGCCCCTCCATCCGTACGCCGACCAGTCGGACCCGCTCCCCCGGGTCGAGGGCGGTGTAAAGCGCCCAGGCGGTGTCGAACATCTCCCGGGCCGTGTCGGTGGGCACGGCGAGGGTGCGGGACCGGTTGACGGTGCGAAAGTCGGCCAGCCGGACCTTCAACGCCACCGTCCGGCCGACCTGGCCGGCCCGCCGGAGCCGGACGCCCACCTTCTCGGCCAGGGCGAGCAGCGTGCGGCGGATCTCCAGCGGGTCGGCCACGTCGGCGTCGAAGGTGACCTCCGCGCCGATCGACTTCTCCACGTGCTCGGGGCTCACCCCGCGCGGGTCCCGCCCCCAGGCCAGCTCGTGCAGGTGGGTCGCGGCGGCCTCGCCGACCGCCTTGCGCAGCATCCCGAACGGCGCCTCGGCGAGATCCGCGACGGTGGTCAGGCCGAGCCGGCGCAGTGTCTCGGCCGAGCGCTCACCCACCCCCCCACAGCGCGGACACCGGCAGCGGGTGCAGGAAGGCGAGCACCCGGTCGGCCGGCACCACCAGCAGGCCGTCCGGCTTGGCCCGGGTGGAGCCCAGCTTGGCCAGGAACTTGCTCGGCGCCACCCCCACCGAGCAGGTCAGCCCCTGCTCCTCGGCGACCCGGGCCCGGATCCGGCGGGCGATCTCCGTCGGGGAGCCGAACAGCCGGCGGGCGCCGGCCACGTCGAGGAAGGCCTCATCCAGGGAGAGCGGTTCGACCAGCGGGGTGACGTCCCGGAAGATCTGCATCACCGCCCGGGACGCCGCCGTGTACTGCGGGAAATCCGGCGGGAGGTATACCGCGTGCGGGCAGAGAGCCCGGGCCCGCATGGTCGGCATCGCGCTGCGTACGCCGTACCGTCGGGCCTCGTAGCTGGCCGAACTGACCACCCCGCGCGGCCCGACGCCGCCGACCACGACGGGCCGGCCCCGCAGCTCCGGCCGGTGGCGCACCTCGACCGAGGCGAAGAAGGCATCCATGTCGACGTGCAGGATCGGGCAGCCGGTGTCGTCGCCGTCCGGCCCGAAACGCGGGTCACCGCCGCGCGGCAACGACTGACTGCGACCCATTCCGGCAGGCTAGCCCCGGGGTACGACGAACCGGTGACCGGCCGCCGGTCAGCCCCGGACGACCAGCAGCGGGATGGTCATCTCGGTCGCCGTGTCCGCCCCGTGGTACGCCACCAGCCGCGACTCCATCGGCTTCTCCGACCGGGTGGCCACCACCGCGTGGGTGCCCCGGCAGACCACCACCACGTCGCCGATGCGGCGCAGGTGCTCCTCGGGCACCGGGCCGAACCAGCCGGTGGCCACCGCGTCGTCGCGGGACATCACCCGGGCAGCCCCGCCCAGCACCGCCGACCAGGCCGCCAGCACGTCGGGGACGGCGCCCGGCTCGACGTGCAGGTAGCGGACCCGGGGCTCGCCGGACACCACCCGCACCCCGGCGCGCAGCCGGGGATCGGTGTCCAGGTCGACCCGGTGCCCCGCCGGCACGTTCAGCTGGCCGTGGTCGGCGGTGACCAGCAGCGCGGCGTCCGACGGGAGCCCGTCGACCAGCCGGGCGAGCAGCCCGTCCACCTCGGCCGCGGCGACCCGCCAGGGCACCGAGTCGACCCCGCTGAGGTGGCCGTGCCGGTCCAGGTCCGGGTGGTAGCCGGAGACCAGGGTCGGCCCGGCGCCGGCGGTGAGCGCGGCCAGCATCTCCACGGCCAAGGCCCCACTGTCGGCGGCGCCCCGGTAGTCGCCGCCCCGGTTGGCGGCGACGGTCAGGCCACTGCCGGCGTACTCCGGGCGGCTGACCACGGTCACCGCCACCCCGGCGGCCCGGGCCCGTTCCAGCTGGGTCGGTACGGGCTGCCAGCGCAGCGGCTCCGGATCGCCGTCCCACTCGATGTGGTTGAGCACCCGGTCGGTCCCGGGGCACCCGCACCTTGAACCCGAGCACCCCGTGCGCGGCCGGGGGCGGCGCCGGTGCCCAGGTCACCAGGCTGGTCGGCGTGGTCGACGGAAAGCCCGAGGTCAGCGGGCGGCCAGCATCTCCACGGCCAAGGCCCCCACTGTCGGCGGCGCCCCGGTAGTCGCCGCCCCCGGTTGGCGGCGACGGTCAGGCCACTGCCGGCGTACTCCGGGCGGCTGACCACGGTCACCGCCACCCCGGCGGCCCGGGCCCGTTCCAGCTGGGTC
>JAEVHO010000138.1 GCA_016802835.1 Micromonospora sp. ATA32
CACAGGCCGCCGCCCGGGTGGGCTGGACCGCCCCGGCCCGGGTTCACGCCCCCGCCGCTCGGCCCGGGCGGCAGCCGCTGGCCAGCTTCGGCGACCGGCTGCTGGCAATGCTGATCGACGCGGCGGTCCCCACCGCGGTCAGCATGATCTTCACCATCCCGGGGATGATCATCTTCTTGATGGCCGTCATCCCCGACCTGACCGCCACCAACCCCGACGGCACCCTGCGCCCACCGGACTTCCTCGCCGACTTCTTCGTGCCGTTCCTGCTGCTCGAGGCGGGCGTCATCCTGCTGTCGCTGATCCTGACCTACGTCCTCCACGTCGAGATGATGTTCCGGACCGGTCAGACGGTGGGCAAGCGGATGATGAACCTCAGAATCGTCCCGCTCGACCCGACCGGCACCCTTGGCCGGCGCGGCGCCGTGAAGCGCTTCCTCGCCCAGAACGTCGTCGCGCTGCTCATTCCGGGCTTCAGCTACGTCGACGGGCTCTGGCAACTCTGGGACAAGCCCTGGCAGCAGTGCCTCCACGACAAGTTCGCCGGCACCGTCGTCGTTAAGGTGTCCGGGTGAGCAAGCGAACCGTCAGCCATGCCGCGCCGGCGTCCGGCGAGGCCGCCGAGCGCCGCGAGGTGGCCCCTTGAGCCTGGAACCCGGCTGGTACGTCGACCCCGCCGACCGGGAGACCCGGCGCTGGTGGGATGGCGAGGGCTGGATCGGCACACCGATCCCCGTCGACGTCACCCCGCCCGAGGGCCGCCCCCGCCCGAGCCCGCGCCGGTGCCGTCGACCCCGGGTCCGGTCGCGCCGACGTCGCCACCGGCCGACCTGACCTCCGGGCCGGGCGGCCGGGCGTGCCGGGCGTGCCAGGCCACCAGCCTGGCCCGACGTACGGCCAGCGGCCCGGACCCGTCCACGGCCAGCAGCCCGGATACGGCCAGCCCGCCGGATACGGCCAGCAGCCCGGGCACGGGCACCCGCAGGGGCCGCCGGGCTGGCCCTACCCGACCTGGCCGGGCCGGCCGCCGGAGCCACGCCCGCACGGGCTGCCGCTGGCCGGGTACGGTGCGCGGCTGATCGCCCGGCTCATCGACTTCGGCATCGTCTTCCTGCTCAACGCGGTGGTCAACGGCTGGTTCGTCTGGCGGTACATCGAGGAGATCTCCCCGTACCTGCGGGAGGCCGTCCGGCGAGGGCTGGCCGGCGACTCCTCCACCCAGGGGCTGCCTCAGCCGGGCGAGCAGACCGGCGGGCTGCAGGTGGTCATCCTGCTGATCGCCACCGCCCTCTGGTTCGCGTACGAGGTGCCATCGATGGCCTCCGGCGGGCAGACCTTCGGCAAGCGGGTGATGCGCGTCCGGGCGGTCCCGGTCGAGGCGGACCAGCCGCTCGGCTTCGGGCGGGCGCTGCGCCGGTGGAGCACCCTCGGCCTGCCCACCCTGCTCTGGTACTGCTGCGGCCTGGGTCTGCTGCTCCAGTTCGTCGACGCGGTCTCCCCGCTCTTCGACCACCCGCTGCGCCAGGCGCTGCACGACAAGCGCGCGCAGACCGTCGTCGTGCAGCTCCCCCGCGCCGCCAGTTCCGCACCGCACGATCCCGCCAATCCTCCGGGAGACACCCCATGAGCGACACCGGACGTCACCAGCCGCCGCTGCGACTGACCCGCGCCGACCTGGACGCGCTGCCCAACTACGTGCCGGGTCGCAGCCCGGCCGACCTGGCCCGGGAGCTCGGCCTGCCCGAGGCGATCAAGCTGGCCAGCAACGAGGTGCCGTACGGCCCGCTGCCCGGCGTGGTCGAGGCGGTCGCCCGAGGCCGTCGCCGGGTCGCACCGCTACCCCGACATGGGCGTCGTCCGCGCTCCGCCAGGCGCTCGCCGAGCGGTACGGGGTGGACGCCGACCGGATCGCCACCGGCTGCGGGTCCGTGGCGCTGGCCGAGCACCTGGTCCGGGCCACCTGCCTGCCCGGCGACGAGCTGCTCTACTCGTGGCGCTCGTTCGAGGCGTACCCGATCATCGCGGCGACCAGCGGCGCGACCAGCGTGCGGGTGCCCAACGACGCCGGGCACGGGCACGACCTGGCCGCGATGGCCGCGGCCGTGACCGACCGGACCCGGATGGTCCTGGTCTGCAACCCGAACAACCCCACCGGCACGGCGGTACGCAGAGGGGAGCTGGACAGGTTCCTCGGCGCGGTGCCCGAGGACGTGCTGGTCGTGATCGACGAGGCGTACCGGGAATTCGTCACCGACGCCGAGGTGCCGGACGGGCTGACCTACCTCGACCGGCCGAACGTCGTGGTGCTGCGCACCCTCTCCAAGGCCTGGGGCCTGGCCGGCCTGCGGATCGGCTGGTTGGTCGCCGCCCCGGCGGTGGCGGCTGCGGTCCGCAAGGTCGTCACGCCGTTCTCCACCAGCATGGCCGCGCAGGCCGGCGCGCTCGCCGCGCTCGGCCAGGCCGACGAGGTCGAGCGGCGCTGCGCCCTGGTGGTCGCCGAGCGGGACCGGGTGACCGAGGCGCTGCGAAAGTTCGTCCCGGACGTGCCCTCCAGCCAGGCCAACTTCGTCTGGCTGCCGCTGGGCGACCGAGCGGTGGAGTTCGGCAAGGCGTGCGAGGCGCGCGGCGTCATCGTCCGGCCCTTCGCCGGCGACGGGGTACGCGTCACCATCGGCACCCCGGCCGAGAACGACGCCTTCCTGGCCGCCGCCGAGGCCGCACTGGCCTGAGCCGGTCGGCCCGCGCCCGCCCCGGCCGGGCGGGTGCGGGTCAGGTCGCGGCGAGCGCGACCGGCTCCGACATCAGGAAGTACCGCTGGTCGTCGGCGTCCGGGTCGACCGGCTCGCGCAGCCGCTCGACGGCGACGTAGCCGTCCGCCGCGTACGCGAGCCCGGGTTCCCAGGCGATCCCGTCCCTACCCACCTCCAACGGAAAGCGGGAGCGCTCCGCGCCGGTGGTCGGGTTCAAGGTGACCAGGTCTTTCGCCTCGGTCAGCAGCTGCACCCGGCCGGGCTGGACCGCGATGATCCGCACCGGGCCGAGGTCGGCCCTGCGCCACAGCTCCTCGCCGGTGCGCGCCGACCGGCCGATCAGCACGCCGCCGGTGGTGCCGACGACGTCCTCGCCGTCGAGTTGGCTGTTCGCGTCGTCCAGGGCGGGCGCGGCGACCGGCGCGCCGCCGCCGACCAGCCAGCCCCGCCCGGCGTCGTCGCCCGGACCGGCGGTTCGCAGCCCCCGGCACTCCGAGCGCGGGCTCCGGCAGCCGACCGGGGTCACCACCAGCTCCGGGCCGGCGCCCGGTGGGCGCCAGCGGCTGGCGAGCGCGCCGGTCGCGGCGTCCCGGAACTCGACCGCCGCCGCCCCGGCACAACCGTCGACGGTGACGAGCTGACCCGCGGCGCTCGTCCCCACGTCGGTGTGGCACCGGCCGTCCGCGTCGGCCTGCCAGAGCTGCCGCCCGCCGTCCAGCTGGTAGCCGCGGGACTGCTCGTCGCCGACCGCGACCACCAGGCTCCGCCCGTCGGTGCCCCGGGTGACGTGCAGCCCGCGCGGGTCCCAGACGGTCGCCGCGCCGGTGCGGCGGACCAGCCGGCCCTGGCCGGGCGCGACCGTCGGCCCGCCAGGCGACCCGACCGGTCCGGGCGTCCAGCGCGACGAGCCTCCCGTCGGACCAGCGGCTGACCACGGTGGTGCCGTCGGCCACCACGCCGTCCAACTGCGCCGGCCAGCGACGGTAGGACCAGTACGGGGTGGTCCGGTGCTTGCCGTCGACCGGCCGGTTGGCGTAGACCTGGCGGGTGCTGGTGTAGACCCGCAGCCGGCCGTCCACGATCAGCGGGGGCGGCGGGCAGCCGGCCGACCACGCCGATCGCAGGGGTCACCGCCGGCGGGTACGCGCTCCGGGCGGGGATGCTGACCTCGGCCGCGCGAGCACCCGGTACACCGTGACGGCGGCCGCCCCGGTGGCGAGCAGCGCCGCGACCGCGACGATGATCCGTCGCCGCCCCTTCGGGAAACCCATGCCGCACCTCCGACCGGCACCCTACCGAGGGCGCCGGCCCGGAAGCCTGTCAGGTCAGGCCGCCTCGGCGGCACCGGCGGGACGGGCCGCGAGGGCCAGGTCGGCGAGGTCCCGCCGGAGGGCGCCCTCGACCGCCCGGGCGGCCAGCCCGCCGAAGAGCAGGGCGAGCACCCGGCCGTACGAGGCGGTCGGCACCGCCTGCTGCTGGACGGTGACGGCGGTGCATCCGCGACGGCGGCGCTCCACCGTCCGCAGGGTCCAGGTGATCCGGTAGTTGACGCCGATGCCGGGCGAGCTGAGCACCAGCCGTCGGGGCGGCGCGGCCTCCACCACCACGAACTCCTCGACGAGCAGGTCGCCGCCCGGCCGCTCCCGGGTCTCCCGCCAGGCCGTGCCCGGAGCGAACCGGCCGTCGGTGAGGACCTCGATCGTGTCCGCGGTGGAGAGCCAACCGGCGCGGACGGACAGGTCGGTCAGGAGCCGCCACACCTCGATGGCCGGCGCCTCGATGAACTCGGTAACGGCCACCGTGGACATGGACACCTCCTGTGTCCTCCACGGTACGGCCGGTCAGCGCGAAACGGGGCCTCACGGCGGGATTTCCACCCCACCGGAGCCCGACGCCCCCGGGGCCCGTCAGGTCAGGGCCGGAACCGTCCGACCCGGATCGCGTCCACGAACGCGGTCCAGCCCGGCGGGCTGACGGCGAGCGTGGGTCCGGCCGGGTCCTTGGAGTCGCGTACCGCGACCACACCGAGGATGTCGACCAGGTTGTCCGCCACCTCGACGCAGAGTCCCTGGTCGTTCGAGCGGCTGCTGGTGCGCCAGATCGCGCCCACGAGATCGTTCATGCTGGTTGCCTCCTGTCCGCTGGGGGCGTCCCACGACGGCCGGACCGGGCCGAGGCGCCGGACCGGCGCGGCATGGCGACGGAATCCGGGACGATCAACGGGGCAACGACGAACCCCGGTCGCACAGCGGGTGCGACCGGGGACGTGCCATGTCGGGCGGCAGCTGGATCAGCGGGCCGGGAGGATCCTCCCGGTGACCTCGCCGAGGGCGACGGTGGTGCCGTCCGGCCCGGGGGCGGTCGCGGTGATGGTCACGGTGTCGCCGTCCTCCAGGAAGGTCCGGGTCTCGCCACCACCGACCTTCACCGGCTCCGCGCCGCCCCAGGTGAGCTCGAGGAACGAGCCAACCTGGTCACGCTCCGGCCCGGAGACGGTGCCGGAGGCGTAGAGGTCGCCGGTACGCAGCGAGGCGCCGTTGACGGTCAGGTGGGCCAACTGCTGGGCGGGGGTCCAGTACATGGTCGCGAAGGGCGGCTCGCTGACCCGCTCGCCGTTCCACTCCACCGCCAGGCTGAGGTCGAGCCCGAGGTGCGGTACGTCCCGCAGGTAGTCCATCACCGGCGGGTCCTGGTCCCCGGCGGGCACGAAGGCGTCGCCGAGCGCGTCCAGCGGGGTCACCCAGGCCGAGACGGAGGTGGCGAAGGACTTGCCGAGGAAGGGGCCGAGGGGCTGGTACTCCCAGGCCTGGATGTCCCGCGCGGACCAGTCGTTGACCAGCACCACGCCGAAGACGTGGTCGGCGAAGTCGTCGACGGAGACCCGGGCGCCGAGCGGGCTGGGCACCCCCACCACGAAGCCGACCTCGGCCTCGATGTCGAGGCGTACCGACGGGCCGACGGTCGGGCCCTGCGGGGTGGCACGCTGCCCGCTGGGGCGGACCACCGGCGTGCCGGAGACCACCACCGTCCCGGCCCGGCCGTGGTAGCCGATCGGCAGGTGCTTCCAGTTCGGCAGCAGCGGCGGCTGACCGGGACGGAAGATCTGGCCGACGTTAGTCGCGTGGTGCTCGGAGGAGTAGAAGTCGACGTAGTCGGCCACCTCGAACGGGAGCAGCAGCTCGACCTCGCCGAGCGGCACCAGCAGCGGCTCGACGGCCGCGCGCAGCCCGGCGTCGGTGAGCAGTTCGGTCACCCGCTGGCGGACAGCCGTCCACTGCGGACGCCCGAGCGCCATGAACTCGTTGAGCGTCGGCCGGCCGAGTGCGCCGGCGGCCAGCACCAGACCGGCCGCCTCGGCGCCGGCCAGGTCGAGCACGAAGTCGCCGATGCGTACGCCGATCCGCGCCACGCCCCCGTCCTGCCGGAACACCCCGTACGGCAGGTTGGCCAGCCCGTACGGCGAGCCGTCAGCACCCGTCACCCAGGTCATTGCTCGAATCCCCCGTTCACCAGCCCCAGCCGGATCAGATCGGTCAGTGGTTCCAGGATGCTGCACGAGCCGAAGCCGATCCACAACGGACGCTCCGCGTCGCGGCCGGCCCGGGCCTGCTCGACCAGGGGCACCGGGTCGGTGGCGGCGAGCAGCCCGGCAACGACGTCCGCCTCGGCCCCGCCGGCGGCGGCCAGCGTGGCGGCCAGCACATTGCCGAAGCCGTGGTGGGTGAAGCCGGTCTCCGGGTCGAGGTGCCGGATCGCGTGGTGCAGCCCGGCGGTGAGCTTGAACGGCAGGCCCCGGTCCCGGCAGGCGCAGATCACCGCGGCCAGCTCGGACGGGGTGGGGAAGAGTTCGGCGGCCAGCCCACCGGTGCGGAACTTCGCCGCGATCGGCACCCCGTCGGCGCGGGCGGCGGCGAGCGCGTCCAACGCGCTCATCAGCCCCCAGGTCAGCGGGATCTCGGCGTAGCAGCTCTCGATGCCGCTCATCTTGTCGATCAGGCGCAGCAGCTCGCCGATGCCGGGCAACGGATCCTCGCTCCGCTTGGCGACCGCCACCTCGACCTGGTGGGCCGTGACGCCGTCGGGGGCCAGGAGCGAGAGCGCGACGGGCAGTGCCTCGATGCCGGTGTCGCCGATCAGGCCGATGACGAAGCCCTCGGCCGGGTCGACGAGACCGTCGAGCCCACCGGAGGTGATGGCCGAGGCGGGCAGCAGCAGCGGGCCGACGAGGTCGGCGTACCAGGCGGCGCGGTGCCGCCGGTGCGCGGCGACGGCGTCGGGCAGGGACGCGCTGCCGGGTGGGAAGACGGCGGCGTCGTCGACGAGTCCGGCGAAGAGGCGGGGCACCTGCGTTGACACGAGAACAGAATTTACGGGACGCTACAAGGAACGGACAACAGCGTCCGGTTATCGGACGCCGCCGGCCGGAGAACGGGACATATCAGGAGGGCGAGATGCCGTACTACCGCAACGTCGGTGAGGTGCCCCGCAAGCGGCACACCCAGTTCCGGCAGCCCGACGCAGTCTCTACGCCGAGGAGCTGATGGGCCAGGAGGGCTTCTCCTCCGACTCGTCCCTGCTCTACCACCGGTACGCGCCGACCGCGATCACCGCCGCCGAGCAGTTCACCCCGCCGGCGTTCACCCGGGCGCCGAACCTGCCGCTCAAGCCGCGCCACCTGCGTACCCACAAACTCGACGGCGCGGGCGCCGACCCGGTGCTGGGCCGGCAGTACCTGCTCGCCAACGACGACGTCCGGATCGGGTACGTGCTGGCCGACCAGCCATCCCCGCTCTACCGCAACGCCACCGGCGACGAGTGCCTCTACGTCGAGGCCGGCACACTCCGGGTGGAGTCCCCGTTCGGCGTGCTGGACGCGGTCGCCGGCGACTACGTCATCATCCCCACCTCGACCATCCACCGGCTGGTGCCGACCGGCGACGAGCCGACCCGGCTGCTGGCCATCGAGGCGGCCGGACACATCGGCCCGCCCAAGCGCTACCTCTCGGTACGCGGCCAGTTCCTGGAGCACTCGCCGTACTGCGAGCGCGACGTCCGCGGACCGGACGCGCCACTGCTGGTCGACGACACCGACGTCGAGGTGCTGGTCCGGCACCGGTCCCGGGCAGGACGGCCGGATGGCAGCGGCACAGCGTGGACTCGTCATGTTTATGCGAACCACCCGTTCGACGTGGTGGGCTGGGACGGGCACCTGTACCCGTGGGCGTTCTCTATCCACGACTTCGAGCCGATCACCGGCCGGATCCACCAGCCGCCGCCCGTGCACCAGACCTTCCAGGGCCCGAACTTCGTGATCTGCTCGTTCGTGCCGCGCAAGGTGGACTACCACCCCGACGCCATCCCGGTGCCGTACAACCACCACAACGTCGACTCCGACGAGATGCTCTTCTACACCGGCGGCAACTACGAGGCCCGGCGCGGCTCCGGCATCGAGCAGGGCTCGATCTCGCTGCACCCGTCCGGCTTCACCCACGGCCCGCAGCCGGGAGCGGCCGAGCGGTCGATCGGCGCCGACTTCTTCGACGAGTTGGCCGTCATGGTGGACACCTTCCGCCCCCTCGACCTCTGCGACGCGGCCCAGTCCTGCGAGGACTCCGGGTACGCCTGGACCTGGGCGCGTCGGCCCTGAGCCTCGATGGGGGTTTCCGGGGGAGCCCACCCGCTCTGGGCGGTCAGGCTTGATCCCGACGCGGGTGGGCTCCCCGGGAAACCCGACGTGGTCAAGCAGGGCCACGCTTGTGCCGCACCCGGGATACCGCCCAGCGTTGGTTACCGGACGGTGCGGGTGAAGACGGCCAACTCGGCGACGGTGGTGGCGGTGATGGCGGCGACCAGCGGCCACGGGGTGCCGACCAGTGCGTAGAGCAGCAGCAGGGCCGGCGCGGCGGCGACCGCGTAGACGGCCAGGGCCAGCGTCCGGTCGGAGCGCAGCAGGCCGGGCAGGATGGTCCGGGTCAGCCCCGGCAGCCGGGCGGCGAACCGCCAGACCACCAGCGCCCCGCCCAGCGCCGCCAGCACCGCGAACACCCGGGAGGTGCCCGGGGCGCCCGCTGCCAGGAAGGCGACCAGCACCGTGGCGACCAGCGACCAGCCGGCGCCGTAGAGCACCAACCGGCGCAGGCCGTCGGAGATGGTCCGGCGGGAGTCCACCCGGCCCGGGCTGATCGCGGCCGCCTCGGCCAGGTGTTCCAGCGCCTCGGCGTAACGCCGCTGCTCCAGCCGGATCACCCCCATGTCGTGCCGGGCCTCGGCGAGCTGCGGATCGAGCCGCAGCGCCTCCCGGTAGGCCCGCTCCGCCAGGTCGAACAGCTCCAGCCTGGCCGAGACGAGGCCGAGGACCAGGTGGGCCTGCGGCTCCTCGGGGGCCAGCTCCACCCCACGCCAGGCCGCGTTCAGCGCCGGCTGGCCGTTGCGCGCGCCGGCCAGGATCGCCGCGGCGCTGCGTTGGGCGTACGCGTCGGTCGGCCCGAGCGCGAGGATCTCGTCGGCCATCCGGGCCGCCTCGGCGAACTCCCGCAGGTCGACCAGGGCCAGCCCGCGGGCGACCAGCGGCGGGACCGCCCCGGGTGCGGCGGAGACGGCGGAGTCGGCCGCGGTGAGCGCCTCGGTGGGGCGTTCCGCCGCGAGGTGCACCCGGGCCAGCATGGTCAGCGCGTCGGCGTTGCCCGGTTCCAGGGCGATCGCGAAACCCAGCTCGCCGGCGGCCTCGTCGTACCGGCCGAGTTCGGCGAGGAGCTGGGCGCGCTGCAGGTAGCCGTCGGCGGCGGACTGGTCGGAGGTGGCGTCGCTGGACATCGCGGCGAGCCTAACCGGAGCCGGCCCGGCACGCCGCGGCGAGTCGCTCCCGACCGCTCGATGCGATGGCAGCCTAGGCGGCCGGGGCGTCGTAGACCAGGGCAACGGCGATGCCGGTGAGCCCCTCGGCCCGACCGGTGAAGCCGAGGCCGTCGGTGGTGGCGGCGGAGACGCTCACCGGTGCGCCCACCGCTCCGGAGAGCACCCGCTGGGCCTCCTCGCGCCGCGGCCCGATCTTGGGCCGGTTGCCGATCACCTGCACGGACACGTTGCCGATCGCGAAGCCGGCGGCGCGGACCCGGCGGGCGGTCTCGGTGAGCAGGGCCACCCCGGAGGCGCGGCCCACTCCGACTGGCCCACCCCGAAGTTGGACCCCAGGTCGCCGAGGCCGGCGGCGGAGAGCAGCGCGTTGCAGGCGGCGTGCGCGGCCACGTCGGCGTCCGAGTGCCCGGCCAGACCGTCCTGGTCGGGCCAGTGCAGGCCGGCCACCCAGCAGGGCCGACCGGCCTCGAACGCGTGCACGTCGGTGCCGATGGCCACCCGAGGAACGATCATGAGCCGAGGGTACGCGGCATCCGGCTGGCGATCAGGCGGTGGGCGGATGGGTCAGCAGGTGCTCGGCCAGCGCGAGATCGAACGGGCGGGTGATCTTCAGGGCGTACTCCGAGCCCGGCACGCAGACCACCGGGACGCCCTGCTTCTCGACCAGGCCGGCGTCGTCGGTGAGTGGATCACCGGCGGCGGCATGCGCGGCGGTCAGCACCGCCCGCTGGAAGCCCTGGGGGGTCTGCACGACGCGCAGCGCGGAGCGGTCGACCGTGCCGAGGACGACCTCGCCGGCCCCGACCTCCTTGATCGTGTCGACCACCGGGAGCACCGGGATCACCGCGCGGGCGCCGGAGCGGACCGCGTGGGCCACCGACTCGACCAGCGCCGGCGGGGTCAGCGTCCGGGCCGCGTCGTGCACGAGGACGATCTCGGGGCCGGGTGGGACGGCCGCGAGCGCGGCGGCGACCGACGCCTGCCGCTCGGCGCCGCCGGCCACCACGGTCACCGGCGCGATCGGGGCGAGCAGCGCCCGTACCGACTCGATCTCGGCGACCGGCGCCGCCACCACGATGGTGTGCACCGACGCGCGGCGGCGATCCGCCGGACGGCGTGCACCAGCAGGGGCTCACCGGCCAGCCGGCGCAGCGCCTTCGGCGCGCCCGGGCCGAGGCGTACCCCCGCACCGGCCGCAGGAACGAGGACCGCGACGTCACCGCGCGGATTGAGCTGCGCGGTCACGTCGCGGTCCTCGGATTTCTTTGCTACGGGGTGGGTACGACGATGCTGTGGGGACTAGGCCTCGCCCAGCACCTTGTCGAGCAGCGACTCCGCCTCGTCCTTGGTGCTCTTCTCGGCCAGCGCGACCTCGCCGACGAGAATGTCGCGGGCCTTGGCGAGCATCCGCTTCTCGCCCGCGGACAGGCCCCGCTCCCGCTCCCGACGCCACAGGTCGCGGACGACCTCGGCGACCTTCAGCGGGTTGCCGGAGGCCAGCTTCTCCAGATTCGCCTTGTAACGCCGCGACCAGTTGGTCGGCTCCTCGGTGTGCGGAGCCCGGAGAACGTCGAAGACCAGGCCCAGGCCCTCTTCGCCGACCACCTCGCGCACACCCACGATCTCGGCGTTCTCGGCAGGCACCCGGACCGTCAGGTCACCCTGCGCGACCCTCAGGACGAGATACTGCTTGGGCTCGCCCTTGATGACCCGAGTCTCGATTGCCTCGATGAGTGCGGCCCCGTGGTGGGGGTAAACAACGGTCTCGCCGACACTGAAAACCATAGGTTCGAAACCCCTTTCGCTGTGTCTAGGGTAACACGCTCAGGCACCGATGTCTCACCGCTGTCCTGACCGTTGGCGCAGCTCAGGGGCCCTGTGAGAGGTCTTTCTTCAGCTTGACAGGCAGCCGAACCAATGATTCGAACACGCTCCGTGACGTGTGGATGACATCCCGGTAGGGGTGATCGGATGCTGGAGATCAAGGGCGAGGCGCTCATCCCATGGTATCCCTCCTTCCCAGGATGCGCCCAGGTGTAGCGGTAGGAGGGCCGTTGCGGGACGCTTGAGCGAGAGCCGCTGTCAGCTCACCGAGACGGTCGCAGGGGGTCCGACGGACATGCCGGACGCAGAAGGCCACGGTCCGACCGACGGACTGCCGGACCTCCCCCCGGAGTGGGGTCCGGTGGTCGTACCGGACGACGCCTCCGCGCTGGCCGGGGACGCCGCGCTGCTCCGCCGCGAGCTGCGCCGTCAGGCCGCCCGACGCCGCTGGCAGCGCCGGCTCCGCCTCCTGCCTCGCCCCGGCGGCTGGTCGCCGCTCGCGCTGCCGCTGTTGATCCTACTGGTGGCGGTGCTGACCACCGCGGCCGGGCTGCTGGCGGTCACCTGGCCCCGGTCGTCCCGCAGCACCGAGCGCCCCCACGATCACCTCGCCCGCCTCCCCGACCGAACTGGTCGGCCGGCCGCTGCCGGCACTGGACCTGGTCGACGCGCGCCAGGCGCCCGTGCCGCTGCGCGGGCAGCTGCGCCGTCAGGCCGCCCGACGCCGCTGGCAGCGCCGGCTCCGCCTCCTGCCTCGCCCCGGCGGCTGGTCGCCGCTCGCGCTGCCGCTGTTGATCC
>JAEVHO010000139.1 GCA_016802835.1 Micromonospora sp. ATA32
CCGGCTGGCCGCGGCGGTCGACGCCCTCGGGGCGCGGCCCGAGGCCGGGCGGCTGCGGTCGCGCTGCGGGCCGTCGTCGACGTCGATCCGGCGGTCGCCCTTCGGCGCCTGGCACGGCGACTGGAACGGCGGCAACAGCGCCGCGCTGGCCGACGGGCGGGTGCTGGTCTGGGACTGGGAGCGGTTCGAGGCGGCGGAACGGGACGCGATGGTCGCGGTCGCCGGCTGCCTCGGCGTCCAGCGCCGGCTGTACGCGGGCAGCGAGCACGCCGCCCGGCTGGCCGCGGCGGTCGACGCCCTCGGGGCGCGGCCCGAGGCCGGGCGGCTGCGGTCGCGCTGCGGGCCGTCGTCGACGTCGATCCGGCGGTCGCCTTCGGCGCCTGGCACGGCGACTGGAACGGCGGCAACAGCGCCGCGCTGGCCGACGGGCGGGTGCTGGTCTGGGACTGGGAGCGGTTCGAGACGGACGTTCCGGCCGGCTACGACGCGCTGCACCGGGCGGTGCAGACATCGATCGGTCTCGGGGGCGCGGCCCCGCTGGAGGCCGCGCGGGCGCTGATCGCCGGCGCGACCCGGACGGTGGCGCCGTTCGACCAGGACGGGGACGCCGCCGACCTGGTCGCCGTGCTCTACCTGGTCGAGCTGGCGACCCGCTATCTGCGGGACCGGCAGGCGGAGGCGGGCGCGCGGCTGGGGCATGTGGACGCCTGGCTGCTGCCGGCGGTCGAGGAACACCTGGCCCGGCGGGCCCGGTGAGAATGAGGAGTGGGGACGTGACGGTGGCCAGGGAGCAGGCGCTGCGGGCGGTACGGACGATGAGCCGGACGGTCGGTCGGATGACGGCCGGGTCCCGGTTGACGCCCGGATTCCTGATCGTGGGGGCGCAACGGTGCGGCACCACGTCGCTGTTCAAGACGCTCTCCCAGCACCCGGGCGTGCTGCCGCCCGCCTACCACAAGGGCGTGCACTACTTCGACACCGACTATCACCGGGGCCGTAACTGGTACCTCGGGCACTTCCCCACGGCCGCCAAGGCCGAGGCGGTACGCGGGCAGCTGGGCGTGCCGGGCATCACCGGCGAGTCGAGCCCGTTCTACATGTTCCATCCGCTGGCCGGTCAGCGGATCGCCGCCGACCTGCCCGAGGTGCGGCTGCTGGTGCTGCTGCGGGACCCGGTGGAGCGGGCGTACTCGGCCCACTCGCACGAGCTGGCGCGCGGGTACGAGCCGGAGCCGGTGTTCGAGCGGGCCCTGGAGCTGGAGGCGGAGCGGACCGCCGGTGAGCGGGAGCGGATGATCGCCGACCCGACGTACGACAGCCACCACCTGCAGCACAACGCGTACCTGGCCCGGGGGCGGTACGTCGAGCAGCTGGAGCGGCTGGAGTCGCTCTTCGGCCGGGACAGGTTGCACGTCATCGACAGCGACGACTTCTTCGCCGATCCCCGGCCAGCCTTCGACGCCGTCTGCGACTTCCTCGGCCTCCCGCACTGGGCGGACATCTCCTTCGGCAAGCACAACTCGCGGTCCCGGTCGCCGATGTCGGCGGAGCTGCGGGCCCGGCTGGAGGAGCACTTCGCCCCGTACGACGAGCGGCTGGCCACCTGGTGGGGACGCGTACCGTCATGGCGGCGGTGACCCGGGCGACGCCCGGCGCGACGCAACCGGCGGGTGGGATCCCGGCCCCCTCGCCGGGCGACCCGGACCGGCCAATCGGCGCCGGCCTGGGCGGCGCGGCCCGGCACGGGGTGGTCAACCTGCTCGGGGTGGGGATCGCCGCGGTGGCCGGCTTCGGCCTCAACATCGTGATCACCCGTGGCTGGACGGTCCGCGAGGCGGGGATGTTCTTCGCCGCGGTCAGCGCGTTCATGATCGCCTCGTCGGCGGCCCGGCTCGGCACCGACGTCGGGTCGGTCTACTTCATCAGCCGGCACCGCGCCCTCGACCAGCGGGACCGGATCCGGGGCACCGTGCTGGTGGGGCTCGGCCCGGTGCTGGTCGTCGGGGCGTTGCTGGCCGTCGTCGGCTGGCGGTCGCCCCGACGCTCGCCCGGCTGACCATGCCGGAGGCCGGCCCCGGCGGGGTGACCGCCCTGCGCATCCTGCTCGCGTTCGTCCCGCTGGCCGCCGCTCAGCGATTACGCCCTCGCCGCCTGCCGGGGCTTCGGCCAGATGCGACCGCTGCTGACCGTGGAGCGGATCGGCCGCACCCTGGTGCAGTTCGTCGCGGTGGCGGTCGCCGCCTGGCTGGGCCTGTCCGCGACGACCGCGCTGCCGCTGGCCTGGGCGGTGCCCTACCTGCTGGCCGCCGCCGTCGCGCTGGCCTGGCTGGCGAAGCTCGTCCGCCGCGCCGACCGGACCGGCGTCCCCGGCCCGGCCGTACCGGCGGTCCGGACGGACCCCACCGGCCCGACCGCCGCGGCCGGCCAGACCGACCCGGCAGGGGTACGCGCCGGTGCGCAGTTCGGGCCGTTCTGGCGGTTCACCGGCCCCCGGGCGCTCAGCGGGCTGGCCCAGATCGTCGTGCAGCGGCTCGACATCGTGCTGCTCAGCGCGTTGCGCGGGCCGGCCGACGCGGCGGTCTACACGGCCGCGACCCGGTTCCTCGCCCTCGGCCAGCTGTCGAGCGTGGCGCTCTCCAGCTCGGTGCAGCACCGGATGGCGGCCGCCTTCGCCCGCGCCGACCACGCCGAGGCGCGGCAGCTCTACCAGGCCGCGACGGGCTGGCTGGTGCTGCTGTCCTGGCCGGCGTACCTCGTCTTCGCGGCGTTCGCCGAGCCGATGCTGGCGCTCTTCGGCCCGGGCTACGGCACCGGTCGCGGCGTCGTCGTGCTGCTCGCCCTGACCATGCTGCTGGCGACCGGCTGCGGCATGGTCGACATGGTGCTCAACATGGCCGGCCGGACGGCCTGGACGTTCTACAACGCGCTCGCCGGCAGCGGGGTGAACGTGCTGGCCAACGTCCTACTCATCCCGCCGTACGGCATTCTCGGCGCCGCGCTGGCCTGGACGGCCGCGATCCTGGTCAACAACCTGGTGCCGTTGACCCAGCTCTGGTGGTCGATGCGGCTGCACCCGTTCGGCGCCGGGACGCTGACCGCGATGGCCCTGGCCGGCACCTGCTTCGGTCTGCCGCTGGGGTTGGCCAGCCTGGCCGGCGCGTCGGCGGCGGTCCTCGCCGGGCTGGTGGTGGCCGGCGCGGCGCGTACCTCGCCGGGGCCTGGCGCTGGCGGGCCACTCTGCACCTCGACGCGCTGCGCGCCCTGCGCCGCGGCCGGAACCGGCCGGCGCCGCAGCCGTGACCCCGTTCTCCCGATCCGCTCCTCGCCCGATGGGACACCGATGACCACCACGACGCCCCTCGCCCCGCACACCGGCCTCTCCACGGTCCGGGCGGCCCGGTTGGCCGCCGTCGGGCTGCTGGCCGATCGGAAGGAACGCCGGGAACTGGAACGACCGGTCCCCGCCGGCACCCGCCGGTTCGGGCTGACGGTACGCCGACCGATCTTCATCCTCGGGGCACCCCGCTCGGGCACCACCTTCCTGGGCAGCTGCGTCGGCGCGCTGCCGGACGTGTCGTACCACTTCGAACCGCGGCTGACCAAGGCGGTGGCGCGCTGCGTGTACGAGGGCAGCTGGAGCCGGCAGCGGGCGGCCCGCTACTTCCGGGGCTACTACGGGGCGCTGCTCGCCGCGGCCGGGCACGGCGGCCTCCGGTTCGCCGAGAAGGACCCGGAGAACTGCTTCATCGTGCCGTTCCTCGGCGAGGTCTTCCCGGACGCCGTCTTCCTGCACGTCTACCGGGACGGTCGGGACGTGGCGGTCTCGCACGCCGAGCAGCCGTGGCTGAACGCGGCGTCCACCGGCAGCGGGCGCAGCGGTCGGGGCGGCACGCCCTGGGGCGCGGCGCCCCGGTTCTGGGTGGAGCCGGAGCGGCACGAGGAGTTCTCCCGGGTGTCGGACCTGGCCCGGTCGGCGTGGATGTGGCGGCGCTTCACCGGCAGCGCCCTCGCCCAGCTCGCCGAGCTGCCGGCCGACCGGGTGCGGCACCTGCGGTACGAGGACGTGGTCAGCCGGCCGGCCGAGGCGGCCGACGTGGTGGCGGACTTCCTCGAGGTCACCGACCCGGCCGGGCGGCAGGCGCTGCACGCCCGGTTCGGCAAGGCCCGGCCGGACTCGGTGGGCCGCTGGCGGGCCCGGCTCGGCGAGGCCGAGCTGGCGGAGGTACGCGACCAGGCGGGGCCGCTGCTGACCGAACTCGGCTATCCCGAGTGAGCGCTGGCCCGCCGGTACAGTGCAGGAGGCCGTCCTTACGACGGACGATGGCGGCTGCGCTCGTGCTGGCCTGCGCCGCGCCGGCCCTCGCGGCCTGCGACCGGAAGCCGGCGGAGCGGTCCGCCGCCCCGGCGCCCGCACCACCCACTGTGGAACCGCGGCTGGCGCCCGTCCGGACCACCGGGCGCGGGCCGGAGCCCCCGGAGAGCGGCGTCTGGCTCGGCGCCTGGGTGAAGCCGGACTGGCACACCGCGAGTGGGCGGGCCGCTGCGCTCGACGCGTTCAACCGGGAGGCCGGTGGCCGGCTGGCCGTCGCGCACATGTTCCACGAGTGGCCGGAGGAGTTCCCCGGCCCGACCGAGTACGCCTTCCAGTCCATGGGGAAGCTCCAGATGATCTCCTGGTCGGGCACGGACACCCGGTCGATCGTCAGTGGCATCTACGACCCGCTGATCCGGCAGCGGGCCGAGGAGATCAAGAGCTTCGGGGTGCCGCTGCTGCTGCGCTGGCGCTGGGAGATGGACCGGCCCAATCTCGCCGCGAGCATGCACTCGCCGGAGGACTACGTCGCCGCCTGGAAGCACCTGCGGGCCATCTTCACCGAAGTGGGGGCGACCAACGCCGCCTGGGTCTGGTGCCCGCACGTGGAGGGCTTCGTCGAGGACGAACGCGAGGCCGAGAGGTACTACCCGGGCGACGAGCAGGTCGACTGGCTCTGCGCCGACGTCTATCCCGGTCCCGAGTTCGCCAGCTTCAGCAGCCAGATGGACCACTTCATGGCCTTCGCGCAGCAGCGACCCCGGCCGGTGATCATCGGTGAGTTCGGGGTGACCGCCGACGGCCGCCCCGGTCAGCGAGCGGACTGGCTGCGGGAGGTCGGGCCTTACCTGAAGCGGCACCCGCAGATCAAGGGCGCGGTCTACTTCGCCGCGAAGCAGACCGCCAAGCCGTTGTACGACAGCACGTTCGCGGCGGACCCGGAGAGCGCCACGGTGTTCCGGCAACTCGCCACCGACTCGTACTTCGCCCATCCGCCGCCCGACCTGACCGCGTCCACCGCGGCGCCGAGGCCGCTCGCCCGCTGATCGGCCTCAGCTTTTCGTGCGGCCCGCGACCGCCACCGGTCAGACCACCGGGATTGCTTCGGTCAGAATGCTGGCTCGCGGGTGGACGAAAGCGATGGTCATGCGGGATGGTGTGGCATCCGCTCTGCGCGCGGCCGCCCTCCTCGGATGTCTCACCACCCCGCTCCGATGCCCGGCCACCGCGCGCAGCGCCCTCCTCCACGCGCCTCCGGAGTTGCCTGTGGTCATCTCTCAGCTGAGAAGCCGGTCCATCGCGATCGTCGGTGCGACCGCGGTCGCCGTCGCCGGTCTGCTGCCGCTCAATCAGGCGCTCGCCGCACCCGGCCACCCCACCGTGGTCAGCGACGTGCCGTCCAGCAAGACTCCCAACATCATCGACGGCAGCGTCCTCACGATCCACGACGCCGGCTCGAAGGTCATCGCCGGTGGCTCGTTCACCCAGGCGCGGAACCCTAACTCCACCACCACGCTGACGCGTAGATACGTGCTGGCCTTCGACAAGGCCACCGGGACCATCGACACCGCCTTCACCCCGGTGCTCGACGACGCGGTGGCAGCGGTGCTGCCCGGTCCCACCGCCAGCACGGTCTACCTCGCCGGCCGGTTCAACACCGTCAACGGCGTCAACCGCCGCAAGATCGCCCTGGTGAACCTCTCGGACGGTTCCCCGGTCGCCAGCTTCAAGGGCCCGGCGTTCAACGGCAACATCAACGACCTGGTCAGGGCCGGCGACCGGCTGCTGGTCGGCGGCATCTTCACCACCGCCACGGCCACCGACCCGCGCAACGGCCTCGCCTCGCTGAACGCCACCACCGGCGCGCTGGACAGCTACCTGACGACGCCGCTGACCGGGCACCACAACTGGACGACCGGCAGCACCGGCACGCAGGCCGGCGTGGGCGCGGACAAGCTGGCCCTGTCGCCGGACGGGCGGCAGCTGGTGGTCATCGGCAACTTCAAGAACGCCGCCGGCGTGCTGCACGACCAGATCGTCAAGCTCGACCTGGGCGCCGGCGCGGCGACCGTCGCAAACTGGAACACCGACCGCTACACCCCGGCCTGCCGGTCCATCTCCTACGACTCGTACGTCCGGGACGTGGCATTCGCCCCGGACGGCGCGTACTTCGTGGTGGTGAGCACCGGCGCCGGCTACCCCGGGACGCTCTGCGACGCGGTGGCCCGTTGGGACGCCGCCGCCACCGGCGCCGGGCAGCAGCCCACCTGGGTGAACTACAGCGGCGGTGACACCTTCCTCTCGGTCGGGATCACCGAGCAGGCGATCTACGTCGGTGGCCACATCCGCTGGGTCAACAACAGCCTCGGCATCGACGCGGCGCAGCCGGGTGCCGTCGCCCGGCCCAGCATCGCCGCGCTCGACCCGGCCAGCGGCCTGCCGCTGGCCTGGAACCCGGGCCGCAACCCGCGCGGGTACGGCATCACCGAGCTGCTGGTCACCCCCGAGGGCCTCTGGCTCGGGCACGACCAGTCGTGGATCGGGAACTACCAGTACAAGCGCGAGCGGATCGCGTTCTTCCCGCTCGCCGGGGGCATCGCCCCGCACTCGACGGCGACCGCGAACCTGCCGGGCACCGTCTACCAGGCCGGCGCGGTCCCGCCGTCGCAGGTGCTCTTCCGGGTGAACGCGGGTGGACCGACGCTGCCCACCGTGGACGGCGGCCCGGACTGGGCCGGGGACAGCGCCACCGCCCCGAGCCCGTACCACAACGCCGGGAGCAACGTCGCGACGTACACCAGCACGGCGGCCGTCGACGCGACGGTGCCGACCAGCACCCCGGCCGCGGTGTTCAGCAGCGAGCGGTGGGACGGCACCAGCGCGCCGGAGATGCAGTGGGACTTCCCGGTGCCGGCCGGCGTGCAGATCCGGGTCCGCCTCTACCTGGCGAACCGGGCGACGAACACGAGCACGGTCGGCTCGCGGCTGTTCGACGTGAGCATCGACGGTGCGCTCAAGCTCAACGACTTCGACCCGGTCGCCGCCGCCGGCGGCACCAACCGGGGCACCATGCGCTCGTTTCCGATCACGAGTGACGGCAACGTCGACCTCGACTTCGGTCACGTGAAGGACGCCCCGCAGGTGCAGGCCATCGAGATCGTCAAGACCCCGATCCTGCCGCCCACCTCGGTGCTCAACGGCGTGACGGGACGGACGTACGACGGCGCCACGGCGGTGGGCGCGGCGGCCGCGGTCGCCAACACCGACGACACCCCCTGGTCGAACGCCAAGGGCGCGTTCTGGGTCGGCGGCACGCTGTTCTACGGGATGAACTCCGCGCTCTACCGCCGGACGTTCGACGGCACCAGCTTCGGTACGCCGAGATTGGTCGACCCGTACCACGACGCGCGCTGGGACACCGTGACCACCGGCTCCAAGCCGGACGGGCAGACGTACGCCGGCTCGACGGTGAACTTCTACGCGGAGATCCCGAACGTGACCGGCATGTTCTACGCCGCCGGGCGGCTCTACTACACCCTGGGCGGACAGAGCGGGCTGTACTGGCGGTGGTTCACCCCGGACAGCGGGACGGTCGGCGCGGACAAGTTCACCGTCGCGGGGGCGACCGGCTTCGCCGACTCCGGCGGCCTCTTCGTCTCCGGCGGCACGCTCTACATGGTCAGCCGCTACACGGGCAACCTGCTGGCGCGGGGCTGGTCGGGCGGCGCGCCAACCGGCACCGCCACCGTGCGCAGCGGTCCGGGCGTGGACGGCGTGAACTGGCGGGGCGCGGGCGTCTTCGTCGGCCCGTGACCCGTACCGCGTGACGTGACGGCCCGGTCGGACTCCGACCGGGCCGTCACCGTCTCCGGCAACCGCCCGTCTCCGCCGGGCAGCCCCCGGCGCCGGGTCAGAGCGTCGTGGCCGCGTGCTCGCCCGCCCAGACCCGCATCAGGTCGCGCACCGAAATCACCCCGGCCACCTCCCGGCCGTCCAGCACCACCAAGTGCCGGAAGCCGCCCCGGGCCATCGCCGCGGCCGCCTCCTCCACCGTCCACTCCGGCCCCGCGTAGACCACATCCCAGGTCAGGTGGGCGCCGGTCCGCTCGACGTCGCAGTCCAGACCGGCGCCGATGGCGTTGAGCACATCGCGTTCGGTCATGATCCCGACCCCCTCGGAGTCCGGGTCGATCACGACCGCCGACCCGACACCGCGGGCCGACATCATCCGGGCCGCCTGACGGAGCGTGTGCTCCGGGCCGACCACGAGAACCTGGTTGGACATAGCTTCCCGAACCTGCATCACGCATCACCCCTGTGGGACGGCGGCACCGGTACCGACATGGTGGCCCTCGATGGATGCCGGGACAAGACCGGGCGTCGGCGGTAAGGGTCCGGGCTCGCTACTGTCGTCATGTGCCCACCGAGCCTTTACGCTGCACCGGCGCGCTGATCGTCGATGACGACGGCCGCATCTTCATCCAGCGCCGGTCCCCAGAACGGCGGCTTTTTCCCAGTGTGTGGGACGTGGTCGGCGGCCATCTGGAACCCGGCGAGGAGGTCGAGGACGCGCTGCGCCGGGAGGTCACCGAGGAGACCGGCTGGACGGTTTCGCACGTGCTCGGCCTGGTCGGGGAATACCGCTACACCGGCGACGACGGGTTGCAGCGGGTGGAGACCGACTTCCTGGTCCGGGTCGACGGCGACCTGGCCCGCCCCCGCCTGGAGCCGGGCAAGCACACCGAGTTCCGCTGGCTGGCGGAGCGGGACATCGCGCTGCTCGACGAGCACCGGGACGTCAACGACGGGCTGATCCGGCGGATCACCGAGGACGCGTTCGCCGCCCTGCACTCGATCGGTCTGTGAGCGACGGCGTCGAGCTACGCTCCCTGGCTGAACAACTGCCTAACACCGGTTGGCCACAGCACCACCGGCCCGTGCCGCTATCCTTCCCGGTGACCTGAGTCGTACGAGGGAGGACGCCGGGATGATCGGGATGGTGCTCGCCGCCGGTGCGGGGCGCCGGCTGCGCCCGTACACCGACACCCTGCCCAAGGCGCTGGTGCCGGTGGACGGTGACACCACCATCCTCGACATCGCGCTGCGCAACCTCGCCGAGGTCGGGCTGACCGAGGTCGTGATCGTCGTCGGGTACGCGGCCGACGCCGTCAGGGAGCGTCAGTCGGCCCTCGAACAGCGGTACGGCGTCACCATCACGCTGGTGCACAACGACCGGGCCGAGGAGTGGAACAACGCGTACTCGCTCTGGCTGGCCCGGGAGCACTTCGCCCGGGGCGTGCTGCTGGTCAACGGCGACACCGTGCACCCGGTCAGCGTGGAGAAGACCCTGCTGGCCGAGCGGGGCGCGGGCATCCTGCTGGCCATCGACACCATCAAGCCGCTGGCCGAGGAGGAGATGAAGACCACCTTCGACGCCGCCGGTCAGCTCACCCGGATCACCAAGGTGATGGACCCGGGCGAGGCTGACGGGGAGTACATCGGCGCGACGCTGATCGAGCCGCAGGTGGCCGACGCCCTCGCCGACGCGCTGGAGGCGACCTGGCGGCGCGACCCCGACCTCTACTACGAGGACGGCTACCAGGAGTTCGCCGACCGTGGTGGTGAGGTGCGGGCCGCCCCGATCGGCGACGTGTCCTGGGTCGAGGTCGACAACCACGCCGACCTGGCGCGGGCGCGGGAGATCGCGTGCCGCTGCTAGCCCGGACGGTGCTGACCCCGCTGCACATCGACGTGCGCCGGGGTGCGGTGGCCGACCTGGGGGCGATCCTCGTCGACGGTCGGATCTCCGCCGGCGGTGACGTGGCGGTGGTGGTCGCCCGGGCCAGGGCGAGCAGATCGCCGAGCTGATCCGGCCGTCGCTGCGGTCGGCCGACGTGTTCACCGTCGAGGGCGGCACCCTCGACGCCGCCGACGATCTCGGTGCCAAGCTCCGCGCCCGCTCCTACGACGCCGTGGTGGGCATCGGCGGGGGCAAGACCATCGACGTCGCGAAGTACGCCGCCACCCGGCGGGGCCTGCCGATGGTCTCGGTGGCGACGAGCCTGGCGAACGACGGCATCGCCTCGCCGGTGGCCAGCCTCATCACGGCCGGGCTCAAGGGTTCGTACGGGGTGCACATCCCGATCGCCGTGATCGTCGACCTGGACTTCGTGGAGAGCGGCCCGGAGCGGCACAACCGGGCCGGCATCGGCGACGTGATCAGCAACATCAGCGCGCTGGCCGACTGGGAGCTGGCCCGGCAGGTTCGCGGTGAGCCGGTCGACGGGCTGGCGGCCTCGCTGGCGCGGATGGGTGCCGAGGCGGTGCTCAGCCACCCCGGCCACATGGGCGACGACGTCTTCGTGACCGTGCTGGCGGAGGCACTGATCTCCAGCGGGCTGGCGATGGCGGTCTGCGGCACCAGCCGCCCCTCCAGCGGCGGCTGCCACGAGATCATGCATGCCGTCGACGCGCTCTTCCCGGGCACGTCGTCGCACGGTGAGCTGGCCGGCCTGGGCGCGCTGTTCTGCACCTACCTTCGTGATGACCGGCAGCGCTTCGCGCAGATGTCGGCCTGCCTCGACCGGCACAACCTCCCCCGTACCCCCGCCGAGGTGGGGCTGACCGACGACCAGTTCGTCGAGGCCGTGCAGTACGCCCCGCAGACCCGACCCGACCGCTACACCATCCTCGAACACCTCGCGATGACGCCCGCCGAGACCCGGGGGCGGCTGGGAGATTACACCGATGCACTTCGCGACCGCCTTGGCTGAGTCGTCCCGGCCCACCGTCGCCGACTTCCACCGGGTGAACCGGGGCGGTGGGCTGTTCAGCGAGTCCATCAGCCAGTGGCTGGGCGCCTGGATCGCCCTCGGCGCCCAGCGGCTGGGGCTGCGCCCGACCACGCTGACCATCACCAACCTGGTGCTCGGGCTGGCCACCTCGGTGACGGTGGTGGCGCTCGCCGGGCGGGTCGCCGACGGGGCCGTGCCGGCCTGGGTGGTCGGGCTGGTGGCGCTGGTCGGCTGGCAGCTCGCGTACGCCCTGGACTGCGCCGACGGCCAGCTCGCCCGGGTGACCGGGCAGGGCAGCGCCGCCGGCGCCCGGTCGACGTGCTCTGCGACGTCGCCGCCCAGATCGCCCTGGTGGCCGCGCTGGCCGCGACCGCCGTGGCGCAGCGGCCGGGCACGCCGGCCTGGCTGCTGGCGGCCTTCGCCGGGACCTGGATGGTCAACCTGGTCACCTCGGTGATGCAGGCGGGGCCGAACGCGGCGAGCATGGTCACGTCGACCTCGCTGCCGGTCCGGCTGGTGAAGCTGATCCGGGACTACGGCGCGGTGATCTTCGTGGCCGGGCTGGTGCTGGCCGTCGCGCCCGCGCTGACCGTCTGGCTGATCGTCGCGTTCACCGTCGTCAACGGCGGGTTCCTGCTGGCCAGCATCGCCTTCTCCGCCCGCGCCTCGATGCGCTGACCCTGCGCGGCGTCGGCACGAGCAGGGCTCGGCGCGCATCCGCGCTCGCGACGGATACGCCGACGAGCGTGATACCTCAGAATCATATTGATACCTCTGAGGCATCACGCTCTCCGCGCCATGTCCCGCCGGCGACGACCCGCCCGGGCACTCGGGCTCGGGCTCGGGCTCGGGCTCAGGCCGGACGGGCCGTCCGCGCCACACCGGAGTAGATGTCGATCAACTGCTTGGTGACCACGTCCGGATGGAAGGTGCGCTCGTAGCGCAGCCGGGCGCGGGGCGAGCCCGGCGGCACCGGCCCGGGTCACGGGAAACGCCGCAGCCAGGGCGGCCGGATCCGGAGGCACGACCCAAACCCGCCTCGCCCGCCTCGATCCCGGGCG
>JAEVHO010000140.1 GCA_016802835.1 Micromonospora sp. ATA32
TCCGCGCCGCTGGTCGCCGCGACCGACGCCAGCTGGAAGGGCCGCGCCGGCGGCATCGGGTACGTGGTCAGCGACGGCCACTACGGCCTGCTCAGCCGGGGCACAGGTCGGCTCGACCCGACCGGCGTCTCCCGCGTACTGATCAACGAGCTGCGCGCGGTCGACTTCCTGCTGTCGGCGTACGACGAGGCGCCGGCGGGGATGACGGTGCTGCTGGACAACCTCACCGCCCTGCGGTATCTGCACCGCTGGCAGGCCGGCGAGACCGGGGCGATGCCGGCTGGCTACAGCCTGCGGCCCCGCAAATGGACCGCACAACCCACCCTGGTCCGGCTCGCCGAGCTGGTCGGCCAGCGGCCGGACCTGTCCTTCGCGCACGTCAAGGGGCACACCGGCCACGCCCTCAACGAAGCCGCCGACGGCCTGTCGCACATGGCGCGCCGCCGGCTCGAGGAGTCCTTCGACATGCGCCCGCGGGCGCACGCCCTGGTCGACGCGTTCCTGCGCGATTGGCACGCGACCGTAGTGATCTGCCCCACCCGACGGGCCCCGGCCGCCCCGACGGCCGCACTCTCATCCACCGCTCATCCCGGGCGCCGGCACCGCCGGCCCGCGGACACCACGCGCCTGGAGACAACCATGAGCCAGCAGCCCACCGGACCTCTGATCGAGCTGATCTTCGACCGGCTCGCCGCCGACGGCGTACCCGATGACACCGCCGAGGTGGTCCTCGCCGCGCTCGGCGGCGACGACGACCTGGCCGCCGCGCTCGCTGGCACCCCGACCAGCCTGGACCTGCGCTCCCCCGCCGCTGACGAGCCGGACAAGCGGATCTGGCTCACGTCGGTGACCGTCGCCGGATTCCGGGGCGTCGGCCCGGAACGCACCGTCGAGATCGGTCCCGGACCGGGGATCACCCTGGTGGTGGGCCGCAACGGCTCCGGCAAGTCCAGCTTCGCCGAGGCCGTCGAACTCGCCCTCACCGGCGACAGCGCCCGCTGGGCCGACCGCAACAGCGTCTGGCGTACCGGGTGGCGCAACCTGCACACCCCCGACCCGTGCCGGATCGCCGTCGAGCTGCGCGTCGACGGGGTCGCCGCCCCCGACCCGGGTGGTGCGCGCCTGGCCGGCCGGCGGCGAGTTGGGCGACGCTGCGGTGACCGTCACCAGTGACCGGGGGCGGCACGGCGACCTCGGTGAGCTGGGCCTGTCCCGGCCGCTGGAGCTGTACCGGCCGTTCCTGACCGCCGCCGAGCTGGGCCGGCTCGCCGCCGGCACGCAGAGCCAGCTGTTCGACGCGCTCTTCGCGATCCTCGGGCTGGAGGCGGTCACCGACGCCGACCGGCGGCTGATGGACGCCGCGCGGCCCGTGGACACGGCCATCAAGGAGGTACGCGCACAGCGCGCCACCCTGGCCGACGTGCTCGCCGGGATCGACGACGACCGGGCCCGCCGCGCCGCCGCCCTGGTGAACGGCCGCGGCGGGGTCGACTTGGCGGCGCTGACGGCGATCCTCGATGAGCCGGAGGACGCGGCGGCCGACGAGACGGTGGGGCTGTGCCGGCGGCTGGTCGGGCTGACCCTGCCGGAGGCCGGCGAGGTGGCGCGGCTGTCCGAGCAGCTGCGCACCGCCGGCGCCGAGGCGCGCCGGCACGACGGCGGGCGCTCCCGGGCGTCGCTGCGCAGCGCCGAGCTGCTCCGGCTCGCCATCGAGCACCACGACGACCGGGGTGACGGGCCCTGCCCGGTCTGCGCCACCGGCAGCCTCGACGGCGGGTGGCGGGCCAGCGCGGCCGCGTCGCTGGGCGAGCTGCGCGACCGTACCCTCGCCGCGCAGAACGCCGCCGCCCGGCTGACCGCTCTGCTGCGGCAGGCGCACCACCTGATCGACGACCTGGCGGTGCCCCGAGGTGGACGTACCCGGGATGCCGCTGGCGGCGCTGCACGCGGCGGTGGCCGCGCTGCGGCTGGCGCCCGGCGGGCCGGAGGATCTTGCCGACCACCTCGCGGCGCGCTACCCGGCGGTGGTGGAGGCGGCGCAGGCCGCGCAGGCGTACGCGGAGGGTCTGCTGCGTCAGCGGGACACCGGCTGGCAGCGGGCGGCGGTGCAGCTGCGCGACTGGGTCGACGCCGCCGGCGGGCTGCCGGCCCGCGAGGCGACGCTGGCCCGGTTGAAGGCCGCGCGGTCGTGGCTGAAGGACACCAGTACGGCGATCCGCAACGAGCGGGTCGCGCCGTTCGCCGCGCATTCGCAGCGGATCTGGGAGCAGCTGCGGCAGGAGAGCAACGTCGAGCTGGGCGCGATGACCCTGGAGGGTACGAACACCCGGCGGCGGGTGGTGTTCCCGGTCAGTGTCGACGGCGCCGACAACGGCACCGCGCTCGGGGTGATGAGCCAGGGCGAGATGCACGCCCTCGGGCTGGCCACGTACCTGCCGCGCGGCTGCGCGCCGGAGAGCCCGTTCCGGTTCATCGTGGTCGACGACCCGGTGCAGAGCATGGACCCGTCGAAGGTGGACGGGCTGGCCCGGGTACTCGCCGAGCTGGCCGAGCAGCGGCAGGTCGTCGTCTTCACGCACGACACCCGGTTGCCCGACGCGGTACGCCGGCTCGACCTCGGCCGGGCCCGGATCGTGGAGGTACACCGGGCCGAGCGGTCCGTCGTCACCGTGCGGCCCGGCTCCGACCCGGTCGTCCGCTACCTGGACGACGCTCACGCGCTGTCGCGTAGCGACGACGTGCCAGCCGAGGTACGCGGACCGGTGGTCGCGGAGCTGTGCCGCTCGGCGCTGGAGGCGGCCTGCCACCGGGTGGTCTGGCGGACCCGGGCGGGGCGGGGTGTCCCGCACGACGACATCGAGAAGGCGATCGAGGCGGCCTCCCGGCGGCTCACCACCATCGTCGCGCTGGCGGTCTTCGACGACGCCGACCGGGGCGGCGACGTGCTCGGCTGGCTCGGCCGCCGGCACGGGCCGCGGACCGTCAACGCGTACAAGGCGTGCCGCGAAGGCGTACACGGGGCGTACCTGACGGACCTGCCCGGACTGGTCGCGGACGCCCGCCTCCTCGCGCAGGCGCTGTCGTGACCGGGCCGACGCCCCAGCGCTGCCTGGCGGCGGCCGACCAGCTGCTGCGCGGCGTCGGCATGCTCGGCGCCGTCGCGGTGACCGCCGGCTGGTGGCCACGAGCCTGCGCCTGCCTGATCCGGCTCGCCCTCGAAGGCGGCATCGACGCCTACTGGCGTCGGGTCAAGCCAACCGTGGCTGCCTGCCAGCAGGGCCGCGCCAAGCACCTGATGCTGCGCAGCCGGCTCGGCCCGGGCGCCGAAACGCCCGGCGGGTCGCGTTCGCCTGGGCCACCCTCTCCGCCGCCGCGCACCACCACTGCTACGAGCTGGCCCCTACGGGGGCGGAGCTACGTCGCCTGCACACCGAGGTAAGTGTCCTGCTCACCCGACTCGACGCAAGAACGGAACCCGGACGATGACATATCCGCAGCCCAGCCACGACCCCACCCGCCCGCAACCACCGGTCTTCGGCGTCCCGGGACCACACCCGCCGGTGTCCGGCCTGCCCAGCCCGTACCCGCCGGTCTCCGCCGTGCCCTACCAGCCCGCTGGCTACCCGCAAACGACGCAACGGATGGCCGTGCAGCCGCCGCTCACCTCGGGCATGGCGACGGCGTCGATGGTGCTCGGGATTCTTGGCGTGCTCGGCGGCTGGTGCCTGTTCGGGCTACCGTGCATCCTCGCCGTCATTCTCGGCCACATCGCGGTGCGAGAGACCCGGGACGGAACGAGGTCGGGCCACGGCATGGCGATCGCCGGTCTTGTCCTGGGCTACGTGTTCGTCGTCCCGATGATCGCCTTCACGTTCATGGTGTTCTTCGGCAGCGTCGTGGGCGCGGTCACGCCGGCGCCGACCCCCTGATTCCGCTGGCGTCGTCCGGACCGGGTCCACCAGTTGCTGTAAACGGCACGGCCGCCACCGCGGCCGACCAAAGAGGTGCCACAAGACGCCGGAAAGGACAGGTGTTCCATGTCCCAAAAGATTCGCGATGCTGCACCGGATGGGACGGCAGGTCGACGACATGGTGGCCGAGTTCCACGAGCTGCCGAGCGTCGGGGCGTACCAGGTGATGGTGCGGCGCTATATTGAGGGACGGCTCGTCGAGCTGGCTCAGGCACGGGGTGCGGCCGCGGAAGGCTTCGAGTCCGACCTACTCGCCGTCTTCGACGACGTGGCCGGGCGCGGGCACGTCGACCCGCTCGGAGCGCTCGCCACGGCGACCGGGAGGTCGCGGGAAGACCTCGACCACCTGTTGCGGCAGGCCGGAGTCATGGCCGACGACTAGACGGCCCACCCTTCGCCACGTTGTCGGTCGGCCGCCTTACGATGCCGCGCATGACCGACAAGGGCTTGTTCTCGGCGCTGGGCAGGGTCGTGGTGCTTGTTCATGATCCTGATGCAGCCTTGGACTTCTACCGGAATGTCCTGGGCTTCCACGTCCTGCATGACCAGACCGCAGACGGCTATCGCTACCTGCACATCGGTATGCCCGGCCAGGACGGAGTTGGCCTCTGGCTGATGACCCCCACGACCGACCGGGAGCGTGACCTGGTGGGGCAGCAGGCCGGCGGGCAGCCCCTGCTCGTTCTGTACACCGAGGACCTGGACCCGGTGAGCAAGCATCTGCGGGAACGCGGCGTACGCGTCTGGGCAGAAGCCGAGGATGCGAGTAGCCGGTCGCTGCACCTCGCGGACCTGTACGGCAACGTCATCGTGGTGGCGGAGTTGCGCTAGCCCCGTATTCCGCGGGTGCTGGCTTGTGGGTGGGTTTCGGTGCGGCGGGTTGGTGGTAGGCCTGGTCGATGGCAGCCTGTCGGGCTGTGAGAGAGCGTGCGCAGTTCGGGGTGGCGTCGGTTCAGAAGCTGCTCGGGTCGTTGCCGGTGGTGGCGGGGTTCGGTTCCCGGTTGGGTATCCGTGATGTCATCGACGGTCTGTGTCCGGTGGATGACCGGTCGGAGTTCACTCATGGGCAGGTCGTCGAGGTGTTGATCGCGAACCGGCTGACGTCACCGGCACCGCTGGTCCGGGTGCAGTCGTGGGCTGCGGACTGCGCCGCGGAAGAGGTTTTCGGGGTGCCGGCCGAGCGCCTCAACGATGACCGGGTCGGGCGGGCGTTGGACGCGATCGCCCCGCAGTTGGACCGGATCGTCGGGTCGGTGGGGGTGCGGGCGATCGACGCGTTCGGCATCGATGTTGGTCGCCTTCATTGGGACATGACCTCGATCTCGGTGCACGGCGAGTACGCCCAGGCCGAGGAGGAGTTCCCGGCGGCGAAGTTCGGCCATCCGAAAGACCGCCGCCCCGATCTGAAGCAGGTCCAGGCGGGGATCGCGGTGTCCGCCGACGGCGGGATACCGGTGTTCCACCGGGCGTTCGACGGCGGTGCGGGTGAGGTCGCCCAGGTCATCCCGATGATGAAGGCGTTACAGCAGATGGCCACCGCACGCCGCCTGTTGATCATCGGGGACTCGAAGTTGATCTCCTATGGCAACCTGACCGCGATGCACGCCGACGGTGTGACGTTCGTGGCTCCGGCGTCGAAGACCTACGTGTCCACCGGCGACCTCGCCCGGTTGTCCCTGGACACCGCGGTCAAGGTCGACTACGTCGCCGGGCGGGATCAGGGCAAAGCCGCCGAGCGGCGTGGGTCGTGGCACGTCATCGAAGACACCATGACCCTGCCCGGTCCGCGCAAACGCGACCCGGTCCTGAGCCTGCGGCGGGTGTTCGTGCACTCCAGTGCCAGAGCGGCGGCGGCGGTCACCGCCCGGGCGAAGAAACTGGACCGGGCCCGCGACGACCTCGACAGACTCCAGCGGGGGCTGGGCTCACGGCACTACCCGGACACCGTAGCGGTCGATGCCCGCCTGGCGGTGATCGGCAAGACCCGACGCGTCGGCGCGTACCTCACCACGGTCACCGGCACCGACCCGGACACCGGCAAACCGACACTCACCTGGACGTTCGACCAGGCGGTGATCGACGCCGAAGCCGCGACCGACGGCTGGTACGCCCTGCTGACGAATCTGAGCGCCGCCGACATCGACGCCGCTGGTGTCCTGCTGCACTACAAAGGCCAGGAAGCCGTCGAACGCCGCTACTCCGCGTTCAAAGGACCCCTCGCCGTCGCCGCCCTGTACCTCAAGAACAACAAGCGCATCGCCGCCCTGATCACCGTGATCTGCCTCGCCCTGCTCATCTTCTGCCTCATCGAACGCCAAGTCCGGCAAGCACTGGACACCCTCGGCGAGACCAAAGTCGCAGGTCTCTACGCCGGCCGACCAGCCGTGCCGACCGCCCGCCTGATCCTGCAAGCCCTCGCCACGATGACGATCATCCCCGCGGCCGACCACCAACCACCCGTCATCCCGCAACCCACGGCTCTCCAGTTACGACTCCTCGAACTCCTCGACATCGATCCACGCGAGTGGTGCTGACGATCAGCCACCCGCGGAATACGGGGCTAGCGTGCCTCAACCATGCGAGACGGGTAACAGGCATCGCTACTGCCCACGGGGTCCACGCTGCGCCCACCGAGACGATCGGGGCGTCTATCGACGGGACCTGGGTGGCGAGCTTGCGGCCAGCAGCAGCAGCAGCGGCGCGGCCGCGGTCAGCCGTTTCTGGTATCCCGGCTGCTGCGGCAGGTAGGGGGAACCGCGTGTCTTCAGTGCGAGAAGGTGACGATCTGGGCGGTCCCCGGCGCGACCGTGACGGCCGACGACCTGTGGTCGACAGCAACCGGGGTCGACTGCGGCGCACCGGTGGGCACCCCTGCGGGCGACACCGCCTGCCCCCCGAGGGTGATCCGGCTGGCGTCCACCGACGCGAGGCCCTCGGAGGCCGAGCTTCCCAGGGTCACCGCGTGGGCGCTGCGGTACGACGACGGCAGGTGGAGAGCCACCCGTTGGTCGGTGGCATCCGCGGCGGCCGGATCCTGGACGTTGACGAGCACCGCGGTCAGCGTTCCGTCGTTGCTCAACACGCCGTACGCGCGGATCTTGTCCAGGTCGCTGTCGGGGAGATCGAGGTCCACGAACCGGCCGTCGGGGACCTGGCGGAATGCCCAGATGCCGTAGTACAGCGGGGCGGCGGAGAGCTGGTTCCCGCGCAAGGCTGCCTCATCGGCCGCGCAGAAGGCGCCGTAGTACCGGTAGGAGATCGGGTAGTCGGCGGAGTCGCGGGCCTTGAAGTCGCCGCAGACGGCGGCGGTGTTCGTGTGCAGCTGCAACCTGGTCACGCCGCTCTGCGCCGTCTGCAGGAGATAGTCCAACGACCACAGCGAGGTGGCGTAGGAGTTGCTCACCTGCGGCATTCCACTGCACGAGGCGCTGTTCGACTCGTTGACGGTGACCGGGAGTGTGTCGTGCAGCCGGCTGCTGATCGCCATGATGCCCGCCAGCTTGCTGCGCGTGCTCGTGTACGTCTCCGGTGACATGAGCTGATCGATGGTCACCGGCCTGTTGCCACAGTGGCTCCAGGGATACCAGTGCGAGGCAAGCTCCGCCATCACCTGTTGAGGGTTGGTGGGGGTGTCGGCGAGGGCGGCGGTGACGAACTCGTCGAGCCTCGTGTTGGTCTTCGCGGTGTTCGCTGACGGACCGACCATTTTCAGGTGGGCGTGCGGGACCGCGGCGTCAATCGCCGCTTGGTACCGCTTTACGGTCTCCCACAGCTGGGGCCCGGTCAACGTGGTCACGTTGTCGTATTCGTTGCCGACCTCCACCGCCAGCAGGTCGTCGCCGAGCGTCTCGTGCACGGCCTTGACCTCGGCGACGACCTGGTCGAGCGTCACCGCGGGCGAGGGGTCCCTGGTCGGATTCTTCACCTGGGCCGGATCGATGATCGCCTTCAGCGGTGCGCCGAGGGTGACCTTCCAGCCCGTGTCGTCCAGCAGCTTCTTGAGCTCGTTCAGGTCTTCCTGGTCGACGGTCCCGCCGATGGCCTGCGGCGCGCCGGCGTGTCGCTCCACTCGCCGAACGCCGGCCACACCAGGTCCATGGAATAGCCCCCGAGCCGGATCACTCCCTGCGGACCGAGCGTCCGCAGCCGATCCCTCATCCGCTCGGTCGTCAGATAGCCGTGCGCGAAGTCCGCCGACTCGACCGAGAAGCCCTGGAAGTCCGGACGTAGCAGCGCGTTCTGCCCGTTCACGGTGGCGGTGAGGGTGAGTGGGGTCTCCGCGGCCGACAGATCGGCGGCGGCGGCGGCGTGTGCGCCACTGCCGACCGTGGCCAGACCGGCCGTCAGGACACCGGCGATGACTGCCCGTCGCAGCTTGGCGCCTCGTCTGCCGCTGGCGGCTGTTCCGACGTGAACCGTCGGTGTGGCGGGTGCGGGTGCCGAGTGAGGACTCATGCGAGCTGCTTCTCCCTTGCGGCTGCGACCTCTCGCGAAGCGCTTGCCAATGGCCGGGGACGAGAGCATCCAGCCGGCTCACCAAGCCAGCCGCGAGATCATCCATGGGACAAATGATGAAACCGTTTGCTGCGTCTCTCGTAGTCCACCACCAGCCGAGACAAGACTCGACCTCGATGAAACATGTTTCATCGAAATCCGTCTTGACCCGCCGCGACCGCCTCTGCTCGACTGGGCCGGGAACCAGCCTTCTCGACACTCAGGACGTGGTCATGAGAACCCGGCCCCACAGATCCCTTTCCGCGTACCTTTCCCTCTGTGCCACGGTGTTGGCGCTGGTGATGGCTCCCCCGCCGCAGAGCAGCGCCGCGGCCGAGAGCACGATGCGCTTCACGGCCCCCACCGGCAGCCACCTCAGCGGCACCGTGGACCTCGCGGTCGAGGCTCCGCCCGACGCAACGGCCGTGCGGTTCTACGTCGACGACGCGCAGCTGTCAGAGCTGACCGATCTGTACGCGCGGCAGACCGCTACCCGCCCGATCTGGGCGACCGCAACCGACGCGGCCTGGTTCCGGCCGGGCAGACACATCCTGAAGGCCGAGGCGGACACCCCGTCCGGCACGCTCACCGTGACCAAGCAGGTCCTGACCGACGCCCCGCCGCCCGGCCCCGGCATCACCAGCCTCGACGGAGAATGGCGGTTCTCGACGGCGGGTGAGCTGCCCGACGCCGCGCTGGACGGCACCGTGCCGCCAGCGGTGCGGCCCGACTACGACACGGACGCCTGGCCGAGCATCGTCGTACCGGACTCGTTCGGCGCGGTGAAGGCCAAGTGGAACGACGACAACGGCGTCATCGGCGTCTACCGCCGCAGCATCGAGCTCGACCCCCCAGCGCCCGGCGACCGCACCGCGCTGGTCTTCGAATCCTGCTTCTGGTCCTGCCGATACTTCGTCAACGGCGTGGCGGTCGGCGCCAGCACGGGTGGCTACCTGCCGACCCGGCTCGACGTCACCGAAGCGGCCCGGGCCGGCACGAACACCATCGCCGTCATCGTCGACAACCGTGTCTCGACGATGGGCGAGTACGCACGTCCCGTGCAGGGCCTGTACTGGAACTGGGGCGGCCTGCTCCAGCAGGTGCGCCTCGAGCGCACGCCGGCCGTCGCGCTCACCGAGACGCGGGCCGAGGGAACCGCGGACGGGCACCTGACCCTGCGCCCGAGCGGGGTCAACGCCACGAGCGAGCCGCGGCAGGTAAGTGCGATGCTGACCGTCGACGGTCCCGACGGCACCCGGGTCCTCGGTCCGCGCCAGGTGCTCACCACCGTGCCCGCCGGTGGCGGCGCGGCCACCCCGGTGACGGTCGACGTCGCCGACCCCGAGCTGTGGGACCTCGACCATCCCCACCTCTACACCGTGCATCTGCGTCCGCTCGGTGACGCCGCGTGGCGGGAACTCGTCGAGCAGACCGGCTTCCGCACGGTGTCGGTGCACGGCCGCGACCTGCTGCTCAACGGCAGAGCCGTGCAGGACCTGCAGGGCTTCAACCGGCACGCCGACTATCCGGGTCTGGGCCGCACCCAACCCGACGGGCTGGCCGACCGGGAGATCAAGCAACTACACGACAAGGGCTTCCGCATCTTCCGGCCGGCGCACTACCCGACCACCCCTGCCGAGCTGGCCGCCGCCGACAGGTACGGCCTGCTCGTCATCGAGGAGGTCAACAACATCAGCTCCCAGCCCGGCTCGTTCCTGGGCAGATCGGACGTGCAGGAGTTCGGCAAGCGGGCCCTGGCCCGGATGGTCGCCCGTGACCGCAGCCACCCGAGCCTGTTCGCCTGGTCGGTCGGCAACGAGAACGCGACCGAGACCGACGGCGGCGTCGACTACGTCCGCAACGTCATCGCGTACGGGCGCAGCATCGACCCGACCCGGCTCTACACCCAGGTCTCCCACCGCCACAGCCGGGATCGCGCCTATCCCTACCAGGACTTCTTCGCCACCAACTACTACGCCGGCTGGTACTCCAGCATGGAGAGCCTGACGTCGCACCTGGACGCGCTGCAGCAGATGACCGGCCAACCGCTGCTGCTCAGCGAGTACGGAGCCGAGGCGGTCTACCAGCGCGACGGCCTCGACCGCGCGACCGAGTACTACCAGGCTTCCGTGGTCGACGAGCACAACCGGCTCCTCAACGACCGGCCGCACCTCATCGGCAAGATGTACTGGACCTCCACCGAGTTCTGGTGCACCCCCACCTGGGGATCGGGGCAGAACCCGGAGCCGGTGCCGCCCTTCCACACCAAGGGACTGGACACCTACCACCGGTCACACAAACTCGGCTGGCGGGTCATGTTCTCGCCGGTACGGATCGCCCGGGCCAGCGTCCTGGCCGCGCCGCTGCACCAGCCCGGGTCACTGCGCCAGCGGGTGACGATCGTGGATGCGCTCGGCCACGGTGGCCATGGAACGGTGGTGGTGGATCCGCCCCCGGGATTCACCGCATCCCCCGTCCCCTTCACGGTGGCCCCCGGTGCCTCGACCACCGTCGACGTGACGTTGACCGGCACGCTGAGCGCCGAGCACACCGCCGCCACCGGGTTCGTGCGGGCCGTCATCGACGCCGACACCGAGGCCCTGCCGCTGCCGTTCACCATCCGCAGCATCGACAGCGTCACCAGCCACGCGCGCGACGACTTCAACTCCGACACGTTGGACTCCGCGTGGCGGATCATCCGCCCGGATGACTCGGGGTGGAGCCTGCGGGACCGGCCTGGCGCGCTGCGGCTGTCGACCCTTGCCGGCGGCGAGACCGCCGGCGGCAACGACGGCCTTAACCTGTTCGTCCGTACCGACACCCCGCAGTCCGACTTCACCGCTGCCGCCACGCTCGACGCGCCGGACCTGGCGGCGGACTTCCAGCAGGTCGGGCTGTACGCGTACGTCGACGACGACAACTACGTGAAGGCCGACCTCGGCTGGGTCGACGGGCGACGGGCGCTGGAGTTCCTCGCCGAATCGGGCGGCAAGATCGGCAGCCGGTCGTCGATCCCCTACGACGGGCACGCCGCGCACGTACGACTCGTACGCCGGGGCGCGCAGGTGAGCGCCGAGTACTCGAGCGACGGTCAGGACTGGTACTTGCTGGGCAGTGCGAGCCTCGGCGGGAGCCCGCAGGTGGCCGTGCAGGCCGCCGGTGGCGGCGCGGCCCCGCCCGTGGTCGGGACCTACGTCGACGACCTGAGTGTCCTCACGTCCGGGAACGTCTCCGTGCAGGGCCTGGCCGTCCCCGACCAGCCGATGTTCACCGGTGAGGTCGGTCAGGCCACGATCACCGTCGCCAACGGCACGGACCACCCGGTGTCGGTCGACGCCGGCCTGGCCGTCCCGGACGGCTGGACATCGGGGACCACCTCCCGGACCGTTGCGGCGTTCACGACGGAGAGCATCCCGGTCTCGGTGACCCCCGCGCAGTCACCGCAGATGGTCACGCTCGCCGCCGAGGTGACCGCCACCGGCGGGCGCGTGTACGGCCGGCCGCAGGCACAGGTGCTGACCGCGCCGCGAGGCGACCGCGTCCGACTCGCCCTCGACGCGGGTACGGCGACCAGCCCGCTCCTGTCGACGTACCGCAGGTTGTCGCCGACCGACGGCTGGGACCCGGCCCGCGGCTACGGTTGGGTCACCGCGGTACCGCAGTCGCGGGACCGGGGCGGACCGGACAGCCTGCGCCGCGAC
>JAEVHO010000141.1 GCA_016802835.1 Micromonospora sp. ATA32
GGTCAGCATGCCGGAAAGCCTCTCACCGGCGATCTCGGGTGAGCCCGCCCAACCCCCGACCGGGCACCCGCCCAGGGGCACCCGCCGCCCCCTCACCTCTCACCACCGGTCAGCACCGGCTCGGCCGCGCCCGGCTCCGACTCCACCTCGGTCCGCCCGGCACGCAGTTCGTCGAGGCGTACCAGTGCGACACCGGCGACGATCAGGGCGCCGCCGAGCAGTTGGACGACGGTCGGCAGCTCGCCGAGGAAGAGCCAGGCGATCAGCACCGCGAACATCACCTCGGTCAGCCCGACGAACGACGACAGGCGGGCGCCCAGGATCCGCGTCGCGGCGATCCCGACGAGATAGGCGACCACCGCCGCGATGAGGGACAGCCCGGCGATCGGGACCAGCCAGCTGGTGGTCTGCCCGGCGAACGTGACGTCGCCGAAGGTGGCCCGCAGCGGCAGCACCCCGACCAGGCCGAGGACGACCAGGACGGCGGCGCCGACGGCCATGCCGCCGCTCGCCATCGCCACCGACGGCAGCCGGTCGTCGACCCGGGCCGCGAGCACGAAGTAGCCGGCCAGGCCGACCCCGGCGCCCAGCCCCCAGATGACACCCACCGGGTCGAGCCGGCCGGCGCCGGTCAGGTCGAGGACGAGGACCAGGCCGGCCAGCGCCGCCACCGATCCGGCCACCGTCAGCCGCCGGGGGCGCTGGCCGTGGACGAGCCACATCCAGCCCACCACGAGGATGATGCCGAGGTATTCCAGCAGCAGCGCGACGCCGACCGGGAGGTAGCGGACGGCGTTGAAGAAGCAGGCCTGCGCGGTCGCGACGCCGAGCAGCCCGAACACGGCGACCGGGCCGAGGTTGCGGCGCAGCACGTGCGATTTTCCGCGCAGGGACAGCGCCGCCGGCACCGCCAGCACCAGGGCGGCGATGCCGACGCGGGCGATCACCGCCGCCTCGGCCGACCAGCCGGCATCGATCAACGAGCGGGCGAAGGTCCCCGAGGTGGCGAAGGTGACGGCCGACAGCAGGGCCAGGCCGAGACCCGTCCCGGCGGCGGGGCGTTGAGGCATCGGACGCTCCTTGGCGTGGTTGGCAGTCATGAGCAAAATAGCTCTATGCTCATGACGCTAGGCGGACCCGCTGACAGGAGTCAAGTTGCTTTTCGCTCATGACACCGAATGTGGGCTGATCGCCACGGCCGCGCTGGTCAACACCACGGGTGGCGGCCGGGAGGAACTGCCCGACGTCGCCGCCCTGGACCGGTTTTTCACCACCCACGGGTGGACCGGGCGACACGAGCACACCGAGGCGGAGCTGCGATCGGTACGGGAGCTGCGCCCCCGGCTGCGCCGGCTCTGGCACGCCGACACCGACGAGATCGTGGAGATCGTCAACGGGCTGCTGCGCGAGTCGGACGCGCTCCCCCAGCTGATCCGGCACGACGATGAGCCGTACCACCTGCACGCCGTGCCGAGGGACGCGCCGCTGGCCACCCGAATGGCGGTCGAGGCCGCGATGGCCCTGGCGGACCTGGTACGCAGCGGCGAGCTGAGCCGGCTGCGCAGTTGCGAGCACCCGGACTGCGACAACGTACTGGTCGACCTGTCGAAGAACCGGTCCCGGCGGTTCTGCGACGCGGGCTGCGGCAACCGCGCGGCCGTCACCGCCTACCGGGCCCGAAAGGCCGCCAGCCGGACGTGATCGGCTGCCGCCCGCCGCCCGAGCGGTCGAACGGTTGTCGCCGCACCGGGTCGTCCCGTCAGCGGGGCAGCGCCGCCATGAAAATCCGCCAGGTGTACGGGTCGAAGGTGAGCACCGGACCGGAGGGGTCCTTGCTGTCCCGCACCCCGACCACGTCCGGCAGGTTCATCGCCACCTCGACACACTGGTCGTTCAAACCGCTGCGGCTGCTCTTGCGCCAGACGGCGCTCGTCAGCTCCATGACTCCGCCACTTCCCTCATCAGCTCGATCGACTCCGGTGCCGGCAACGCCGCCCCGAGGGTAGCCTCCCAGGTCCGCTGGAGCCGCACCAGATCCGACGGCCCCGTCAGCTCCTGGCCACCGATCTGTCCACCTAGGAACGCCAGCTCGGACGCGTCGGTCAGGGTTGCCAGGATGAAGGGCCCGTTGAGCCCCGCGGCCGCCGACCTGTACCGGCTCAACCCGCACGAGTGCCCGGCGCCCGGCGCCCTCTTCGACCGCTTCCTCGGCTGGGCGCCCCGCGGTGGCGCACGATGACCGACTCAGGGGTGGGTCATCCGGAGGACGTCCAACGCCTCGTCGAGCTGAATCTCGGTGAGCTTGCCGTTGATCACGTGACCGCGGGCGATCACCACCTCTCGGATCGCCGCCTCCTTCGCCAGCGCCTCCTTGGCCACCGAGGCGCCTCGTCGTACCCGAGGTAGCGGTTGAGCGGCGTGACGATCGACGGCGAACCTTCCGCGTACGCCCGGCAGACCTCGACGTCCGCGACCAGGCCGACCACCAGGCGGTCGGCGAACAGCCGGCTGGACGCGGCCAGCAGCCGGATCGACTCCAGCAGGTTGCGGGCCATCACCGGGAGCATCACGTTCAGCTCGAAGTCGCCCTGGGAGCCGGCGAAGGCGAGTGTGGCGTCGTTACCGATGATCTGGGCGCACACCTGCCGGACGGCCTCCGCGACCACCGGGTTCACCTTGCCGGGCATGATCGACGAGCCGGGCTGGAGGTCCGGGATGCGCAGCTCGCCCAGCCCGGCGCGCGGGCCCGACCCCATCCAGCGGATGTCGTTGGCGATCTTGTAGAAGCCGACCGCGATGGTCCGCAGCTGCCCGGACGTCTCCACCAGCGCATCCCGCGCGCCCTGCGCCTCGAAGTGGTTGCGCGCCTCGGTGACCGGCAGCCCGGTCGACGCGCGGAGCTTCTCGATCACCGCCGCCGCGAAGCCCAGCGGGGTGTTGATCCCGGTGCCCACAGCGGTGCCGCCGAGCGGCAGCTCGGCCAGCCGGGGCAGCGCCGCCTCCAGGCGCTCGATGCCGTAGCGGATCTGGGCGGCGTACCCGCCGAACTCCTGGCCCAGGGTGACCGGGGTGGCGTCCATCAGGTGGGTACGCCCGGCCTTCACCACCGTCTCGAACTCGGCCGCCTTCTCCTCCAGCGCCCCGGCCAGGTGCCGGAGCGAGGGGATCAGATCCTCCACCACGAACTGGGTGGCGGCCAGGTGGATCGAGGACGGGAAGACGTCGTTGCTGGACTGCGAGGCGTTGACGTCGTCGTTCGGGTGCACGGCCCGGCCCAGCTCACGGCTGGCCAGCGTGGCGATCACCTCGTTGGCGTTCATGTTGGACGACGTGCCGGAGCCGGTCTGGAAGACGTCGATCGGGAACTGGTCGTCGTATCCGCCGTCGGCCACGTGCGCGGCGGCGGTGGCGATCGCCTCGGCCACGTCCGCGCCGATCACGCCCAACTCCCCGTTGACCTGGGCCGCCGCTCCCTTGATCTGCGCCAGGGCCTTGATCTGGGCCGGCTCGATGCCCCGGCCGGAGATCGGGAAGTTCTGCACCGCACGCTGGGTCTGGGCCCGCCACAGCGCCTCGGCGGGCACCTCCACCTCGCCCATCGAGTCGCGTTCGATCCGGTATCCCACTGCCTCTGGAGTCGTCACGCGTACCATCCTGCCGCGCCCGCCGCCGGCCCGCAGATGATCGCGTCGAGCGGCTCAGCCCAGCTCGGTCAGCAGCTCCGCCACCTCGTGCTGGTCCGGCGACTCGACCTGCCGGAACAGCGCCAGCGCGCGGGTTGCGTGCGTCCGGGCGGCCTTGGGGTCCGTCGTACGCAGGCAGCGGGCGATACCGTCCAGCGCCCGGGCCTGCTCGTAGCGGGCGTTCAGTTTCGTCGCGTCGTGCAGCACCCGGCGGTGCAGGTCCAAGGCGCTGGCTACATCGCCCTGATCGAGGATCGCACGGGCCAGCAGGTTACGGGAGGCGCACTGGCCGATCCGGTCCCCGGTCTCGCTGATCGCGATCAGCGCCTTTCGGTGCAGGGCGGCCGCCTCCTCCGACCGTCCCGCCCGGCGTTCCATTGCGCCGATCTCGTTGAGTACCTCACCCTCGCCGTACCGGTTGCCCATCCGCCGCTTGAGGCGCAGCGCCGCCCGCAGCAGCCGGCGAGCTGGGCCGACGTCCCCCATACGGTGCCGGATCGCGCCGAGGTGTCCCATCGCCTTCGCCAGCTGACGGTGGTCGTCGACCTGACGAGCCAGCAGCAGATGGTGCCGGCTCACCCGCAGCGCCTCCTCGTACCGTCCCCAGTTCGCCAGCGCGAAGGAGACGTTGTTGAGCAGCTCCCCCAGCTCCCCCAGCTCGCCGGGCTTTTGCATCAACGCGAGCGCCGAATCGAGGGACTCCTTCGCCCGCCGGTGCTCCCCGTGCGCCGAGTAGGCGGCCCCGAGGTTCCACAGGGTGTTACGCACCTCGCGGTGCAGCCCGAGCCGACGACGCAGGTCGAGCGCCACCTCCATCAGCCGAATCGCCTCGGAGAACTCGGCCAGTCGGTAGTACGCCGAGGAGAGGTAGTTGAGCATCACCGCGACGGCCTCGTCGTCGCCCAGCCGCTCCGCGGCCCGCAGGCCGATGGTGTGCGTCTCGATCAGCTCGTCCAGATGGCCGCCGTCGAAGTGCGACCGCCAGCAGGCTCGGGCCAGCTGCCAGCAGTGGCGTGACAATCCCTCCGCCTCGGCCAGCCGCACCAAGGCGGTCAACGCAGCGCGGTTCTCGTCGAACCAGGCGGGGCCCTGCGCCGCCGTCACCGCGACCAGGCCGGGTTTGGGCGCCTCCGGCAGCCGGAGCAGATTCCGGCTGCCTGCCGACTCAATCTGCCGGGCAATGGCGGCCGCCACGTGCAGGTGATGGTCCAGCAGGCCTTCCAGCGCGGCCGACCGCTCGGCAGCGTTGGCCGGCTCTGCCAGCAGCGTCCGGGCATACTCCCGGACCAGGTCGTGCAGGCGGTAGCGGCCGGGCTCCGACTCCTCGGCCAGGTGCGCGTCGACCAACTCGTCCAGCAGGTCCTGCGTCTCCGGCAGCGGCAGGTCGGCGAGCGCGGCCGCCACCCGGTTGTCGAAACACACCCCCGGATGCAGGCCCAGCAGCCGGAACACCCGCTGCGCCGGCGACGAGACCTGCGCGTACGACATGGCGAAGGCCTGCCCCACCGAGCGCTGGCCCGCCGCGAACTCGGCCAGCGAGTCCCGGCTGGTGGCCAACCTCTCCGCCAGATCGGCGATCCGCCAGTGCGGCCGGTGGGCCAGCCGGGCGCCGGCCAGCCGGATCGCAACGGCAGGTGACCGCACCGGCGGACCACCTCGGCGGCCGCCTCGGGCTCCGCCGCCACCCGCTCCTCGCCGGCCACCCGACCGAGCAGCTCGACCGCCTCGTCGGCGTCGAGGACCGGCAACGACAACGGCCTTCCCTCGTCCAGACCGATCAACCGCCGACGACTGGTGATCAGCACCAGACAGGCCGGCCCGTTGGGAAGCAAGGGCGCCACCTGGGCGGCACTGGCGGCATTGTCCAGCAGCACCAGGGCCCGCCGGCCGGCGAGTTCAGTGCGCCAGAGCGCCAATCGGTCGTCCAGATCCAGCGGGATGCGCTCCGACGGCACACCCAGCTGCCGCAGCAGCGTCGCCACAGCGGCGGCAGGCGTCAGCGGGGTGCGTTCGCTGTGGCCGTGCAGGTCGATGAAGAGGTGAGCGTCGGGGTACCGGTCGCCGAGGGCGGTCGCCAGGCGCACGGCCAGCGTCGTCTTGCCGCTGCCAGCCATGCCGTCGATGAGCTGGATCCGGGCCGTGCCCTCCTCGATCTCCTTTACCAGCCGGGACACCGTCTCCTGGCGGCCGGTGAAGTCGCTGATCGCGCGGGGCAGCGAGCGGACGGGAGCGACCGGCTGCCGGTCCGGTCCGGCCATCGCCAGGTCGCCTGCGAGCACCCGCTGGTGCAGCTCCTGCAGCGTCGCGCCGGGCTCGATGCCCAACTCCTCAGCGTAGATCCGCCGGCCCTCCCGGTAGACGGCGAGGGCGTCGGCCTGCCGGCCGACCGCGGAGAGGGCCAACATCAGCTGGCCGCGCAGCCGCTCGCGGAGCGGGTGCCGGTCGACGCTCTCGGTCAACTCGTCCAGCAGGTCGGCCGCCTGCCGCAGCCGCAACTCGACGTCGACGCACTCCTCCAGCGCGGTGAGCCGCTGATCGTCGAGCGCCTGGGCCCGGCGACGTACGCTCCGGCTCGGGGATGCCGCTCAGCGCCGGCCCGCGCCAGAGGTCGAGGGCGGCCCGGTAGCGGCGGCGCGCCTCGGTCGGCTGGCCGGCCGCGGTCGCGGCCCGGGCGGCCTCGACGCCCCGGGCGAACACCTCGGCGTCCAGATCCGTCGGACCGATCCGGACGCCGTACCCGACCGGGTCGGTGACGATGACGTCGGCGGGCAGGCCGAGCGCGGCCAACCGCTGTCGCAGTCGCGACACACAGATCTGCAGCTGGGTCCGCGCCGTGGCCGGGGGCCGGTCCTCCCAGACCGCGTCGACCAGCTCCTCGACGGGGACGACCCGACCGGCGCGCAGCAGCAGCATGGCGAGCACCACCCGGTCCCGACCTGCGGTGACGGTGGCTTCGCCACCGCCGACCCGCAGGGGTCCCAGGATCCCGAACCGCATCTGCTCCCCCGCAAGCCATGGTGCAACTTCCAGCAGCGTAGCCCGGCGGTCACGGATCGCCCTGCCGAGGCGATAGCGAGGTGATAGCGGAACGACAGCGCCGGGGCCGACACTCGTCGTGGGTTGTCGGTGACGGCATCCGACGGGGGCGGCGCGCCCGTCCGGGTCATCCGGGGGCGGGCGCACCGATGTCGGCGAGCACCAGATGACGAAGAGGCGCCGGGCTGCACGCCCGGCGCCCCTCTTCACGTACGCGGTCAGCGACGGCCGACGGTCAGCACCGGCTTGGTGACCTCGGCGAAGAAATCGTTGCCCTTGTCGTCGACGACGATGAAGGCGGGGAAGTCCTCCACCTCGATCTTCCAGACCGCCTCCATGCCCAGCTCCGGGTATTCGAGCACCTCGACGTGCTTGATGCAGTCCTGGGCCAGCCGGGCGGCCGGGCCGCCGATGGAGCCGAGGTAGAAGCCGCCGTGCTGCTGGCACGAGCGGGTCACCTGGCCGGACCGGTTGCCCTTGGCCAGCATCACCTGGGATCCCCCGGCGGCCTGGAACTTCTCCACGTACGCGTCCATCCGGCCGGCGGTGGTCGGGCCGAACGAGCCGGAGGCGTACCCCTCGGGGGTCTTGGCCGGGCCGGCGTAGTAGACCGCGTGGTCGCGCAGGTACTGCGGCATCGGCTCACCGGCGTCGAGCCGCTCGGCGATCTTGGCGTGCGCGATGTCCCGGGCCACCACCAGCGGGCCGCTCAGCGACAGCCGGGTCTTCACCGGGTACTTCGACAGTTCGGCGCGGATCTCGTCCATCGGCCGGTTCAGGTCGACCCGGACCGCCTCCGTCGCGTCGAGCTGCCCCTCGGTGACGTCGGGCAGGAAGCGCGCCGGGTCGGTTTCGAGCCGCTCCAGCCAGACGCCCGACGGGGTGATCTTGGCGACCGCCTGCCGGTCGGCGGAGCAGGAGACCGCGATGGCCACCGGGCAGGAGGCGCCGTGCCGGGGCAGCCGGACCACCCGCACGTCGTGGCAGAAGTACCGGCCGCCGAACTGCGCCCCGATGCCGAAGTTGCGGGTCAACTCCAGCACCTCGGCCTCCAGCTCCAGGTCCCGGAAGCCGTGGGCGCTCATCGAACCGGAGGTGGGCAGCGCGTCGAGGTACTTGGCGCTGGCGTACTTGGCGGTCTTCAGCGCGTACTCGGCGGAGGTGCCGCCGATGACGACGGCGAGGTGGTACGGCGGGCAGGCCGAGGTGCCGATCAGCCGCAGCTTCTCCTCCAGGAACTGCATCATCCGCGTCGGGTTCAGCAGCGCCTTGGTCTCCTGGTAGAGGTACGACTTGTTGGCCGAGCCGCCGCCCTTGGCCATGAAGAGGAACTTGTACGCGTCCGGGTGCCCGTCCGGGTCCTCGGCATACAGGTCCACCTGGGCGGGCAGGTTGCTGCCGGTGTTCCGCTCGTCCCACATCGTGAGTGGAGCGAGCTGCGAGTAGCGCAGGTTCAGCTTCGTGTACGCCTGGTAGACGCCGCGTGAGATGGCCTCGGCGTCACCGCCGTCGGTCAGCACGTGCCGGCCGCGCTTGCCCATCACGATCGCGGTGCCGGTGTCCTGGCACATCGGCAGCACCCCGCCAGCCGCGATGTTCGCGTTGCGCAACAGGTCGAGCGCGACGAACCGGTCGTTCGGCGAGGCGGCCGGGTCGTCGATGATCGACCGCAGCTGGGCCAGGTGCGCAGGGCGCAGGAAGTGGGCGATGTCGTGCATCGCCTCGGCGGTCAGAGTGGTCAGCGCGGCCGGCTCCACGGTCAGGAACCGGCGGCCTCCCGGGCCGTTGACGACATCGACACCCTCGTCGGTGACCAGCCGATATTCGGTCTGATCGGGACCGGTCGGCAGCAAGGGGGCGTACGAGAACGCGGCGGCACTGCTCATGAGCGGAAAGCCTAGGGCAGACCGGTCGATCAGTCCCACCCGCCGGGTGCGTCCTGGGACGCCGCTCTCATCCGTCCTTGCCGTCCTGCTGGTTGCAGAGCTCCCGCTTCGGTCCACAGGTCCCCTCGTCGCCGGGGAGCGGTCCCGTTCGCCCGGGCCGACGCCGCCGGGGCCGGTGCTCCCCGGGCCGGGAATGCTGTCGTCGCCGGTGCCGGGCGGGACGACCCCGCCGGCGCCGAAGCGGACGTACCCGATCTCCCGCCCCTCGCCGATGATCATGCCGGCCGGCCCGACCGCCAGCGCGTTCGCCGAGGTCCGCAGGACCACCAGTTCCCGCCCGGTACGGGGGTCGACCGCGATCAGCCGGTTGGGCTTCTCCTCGGCGATCACCGCGGCGTACGGGGTGAGCGCGCCGCCGCTCTTGCCGCCGGCGGCCCTGGTCCACCGCGGCCGGTCCACGCCCAGCTCCCGGCCGACGACCGACCGCTTGTCGGCCGTCCGGACCAGCGCGTACCGGTCGTCCACGGCGATCAGCTTCTCTCCTTCGGCGTCCACCTGGAGCAGCCGACCGTCGTACCCGTCGATCACCGCCTCACGGCCGTCCGGCGCCACGCCGATCAGCACGTTGCGGGCGCCCTGCGGATCCTCCCGCTGCGCGCAGCCGGCGCTGTCGGCGGTCCGCAGGTTGACCCCGGTCCGCTTCCACACCTCCTGGCCGGTAGCCGGGTCGCGCGCGGAGATGACGAAGTAGCAGGCGCCGTCCTGGGAGTTGGCGGTGATCCGCAGCATCCGGCCACCGATCACCGCGAGTCGCTCGTCCTGGCCCGGCTCGACGTTCTGCAGCACCCGCCCGGTGGCGGTGTCCACCACGTGCACCCGGCCGTCCACCGGAAAGCCGAGCAGCGGCGGCACCTGCTCCGGGCCGGCGGCCCCGTCGTCGACGCGGGGGGCGGTGAGCCGGCGGGTGCCGAGCAGGTTGGGGTTGTCGGCGAACAGCCCGGTGCTCACGCCGGGCAGGAAGGCCGTCCACAGCGACCTGGTGCGCGCGGGTCCCAGGCGGTCAGGGTGCAGTCTGTGGCCGCGGCGCAGCTGGCGTCCAGCAGCACGTTGCGGTAGGTCCAGACGGCCACCGCGTCGCCGTCGTGGCGGCGTACCGCGCCGGTGGTCGGGTCGAGCAGGTCGTACCCCTTCTCCAGCAGCTTGCCCACGGCGACGACCGGGTCCCGCTCGCCGCCGGCCACCGCGGCCCAGTCCGCCTTACGCTCCCAGAGCTGGGTGCCGGTGGCCAGGCTGCGGGCCTCGACCCGGGTGCGCTGCTCGACGATCACAGTGTCGCCGGCCATGGTCACGCTCTTCGGGGTGCCGCCGATCCGCTGCTGCCAGACCACGTCCGGCTCGGAGATCGGCTGACTGCGGTCGACCCAGTCCCACACCTGCGGGAACGGATTCCAGACCCCGGTCACGGCGAGGATGACGACCGCGACCAGCGCGAGCGCCGCATAGCACTTCACGCACGGGCCGCTCCCCTTCGCCACACCGGACACCGTAGCCACGATCACCGATCTTCCGGGTGCCCGCGCCGCCGTGTCGCCCGCCTTTCTCGCCCGGGTGATCCCGGCCGCTGGTCAGCGGGGAGTGGCTGCGGAGTGGACCAGGGGCAGGACGCGATAGGGGATCTGCTCGGCGAGGGCGATGATCGTGGACGCGCGGGTGATCCCCTCGGAGGAGACGATCTGGTCGATCACCCGCTGCAGGTCGGTGTTGGACCGGGCGACGATCCGGCAGAGCAGGTCGCTGGAGCCGGTGATGGTGTGCGCCTCCAGCACCTCGGGGATCGCCGCCAGGTGGGCGGTGACCGGGTCGTGCCCGTGCCGCTGGCTGATCTCGAGGGTGACGAAGCTGGTGACGCCGAAGCCGATCGCCGTCGGGGAGATGTCCGGCCCGAAGCCGCCGATCACCCCCCGGTCGACCAGCTTGTCCAGCCGGGCCTGGATGGTGCCCCGGGCCACCCCGAGCCGGCGGGAGCACTCCAGCACCCCGATCCGGGGTTCGTCGGCGAGGAGTTGGATCAATCTGGCATCCAACTCATCGAGCTGTACATCCTGTCCAGCGTTCATGGGTGAACACCATACCGAATGCGCAACCTGACCAGCATTTGTGCGAACAGTTGCCCAGCCACCCCGGGCGCAGCGATCCTCGCCACAGGAGCAGACACGGCGGCCACGAGGCCGGCCGGTACGCGAGGGAGGCCACCATGACCCAGGCGATCGACCGACCCCAGTCGACCGACGAGGTCGACATCGACGAACTCGTCGGCGCCGTCGACCACGACATCAGCCGCGACCCGTTCCCGGTCAAGGGCCTCGACCACGTGCACTTCCTGGTCGGCAACGCCAAGCAGGCCGCGCACTACTACTCCACCGCCTTCGGCATGACCTGCGTTGCCTACCGGGGGCCGGAGCAGGGCTACCGGGACCACGCCGAGTACGTGCTGACCAGCGGCTCGGCCCGGTTCGTGCTGACCGGCGCGGTCCGCCCGGACGCCGCCGGCGCCGACCACGTCGCCAAGCACAGCGACGGCGTCTCCGACATCGCGCTGGAGGTGCCGGACGTCGACACCGCGTACACGCACGCCGTCGCCCAGGCGCGACCGGCCTGGTGGAGCCGCACGACGTCAGCGACGAGCACGGGAGCGTCCGACTGGCCGCCATCGCCGCGTACGGCGACACCCGGCACACCCTGGTCGACCGGTCCCGCTACACCGGCCCGTTCCTGCCCGGCTTCGTGGCCCGCGGCCCGATCGTGGACCGGCAGCCGATGATCGACGCCGGCCTCCAGCCCAAGCGCTTCTTCCAGGCGGTCGACCACGTGGTCGGCAACGTCGAGCTGGGCCGGATGGACGAGTGGGTGGAGTTCTACAAGCGGGTCATGGGCTTCAGCAACATGGCCGAGTTCATCGGCGACGACATCGCCACCGACTACTCGGCGCTGATGAGCAAGGTCGTCGCGAGCGGCACCCGCAAGGTCAAGTTCCCGCTGAACGAGCCGGCGGTGGCCCGCAAGAAGTCGCAGATCGACGAGTACCTGGAGTTCTACCAGGGCCCGGGCGCGCAGCACATCGCCGTGGCCACCAACGACATCCTGGCCAGCGTCGACGCGATGCGGGCCGCCGGCGTCGAGTTCCTCGACACCCCGAACTCGTACTACGACGACCCGGAACTGCGCGCCCGGATCGGCAACGTCCGGGTGCCGATCGAGGAGCTGAAGGGCCGCAAGATCCTGGTCGACCGGGACGAGGACGGCTACCTGCTGCAGATCTTCACCAAGCCGGTGCAGGACCGCCCGACCGTCTTCTTCGAGCTGATCGAGCGGCACGGGTCGCTGGGCTTCGGCAAGGGCAACTTCAAGGCCCTCTTCGAGGCGATCGAGCGGGAGCAGGAAGCCCGCGGCAACCTGTAACACTGTCCGCGTGACGCAGCCTCCCCCTAACCCGACGCCGCCGGCCGGCGGGCCCCCGCCCGCGGCCGGCGCGTCGTGCCGCCCTCGG